>JAKDLE010000151.1 GCA_030453005.1 Pseudonocardia sp.
GGCCCGGGGGTTTCCCAAACCCGGTCACTTGGGGGGGCCGGGGGCTCCCCCCCGGGCCCCCCCCCTTCGCTGTTCTCTGACCGCGGTGCCGGACCGCGGACGACCCGCGCCGGAGCAGCCCCGCGCGATACGGTCGCGTCGCTCGGTGACCGTCCGGTTGCGCCGGGTGGAGGTCCGCGCGACACGCCCACCGTACCGATCGGCGCGACACGCCCACAATGTTGTCCACAGCGGTCATCACGCTCATGACCTGCACTGACCCGGGATAATCGCGAGTTGTCCCCACTCTGTCCACAGCTCGGTCCCTAACCTGTCCAGGGCGTCGTCCGAATCGTCCCCAATCCCTCCCCAGGTCCGTCAACAGGGCGGTTCGCGTCCGGTCACGGACACCTCTACCGTCGCGCGGGGGTCAGGGGAGCGGCCGGACCGTCGCACGCCGTTCATCGGCCCGTTCGCGGCAGGTTGCCCGAGCGCATCGAACCTTTGTTCGATACACTGGAAAGTGGGGGTGACGCTGCGTATGGCCGGTAGCGAGATGGCGCTAGAGAACCTGACAGGGCCCAGCCTGACCGGGCCCAGCCTGACCGGGCACAGCCTGACCGGGCACGGTCCGGCCCGCCACGATCCTCCGCGGCCGGACGACCGTCCGCGGCCGCTGCGGGCCGCGGGAGACGGGGCCGACGGTTCAGGTGCCGGGTCTCCGTTCGACCGGCAGCCGCCGCAGGACCTCATCGCGGAGCAGTCCGTGCTCGGCGGCATGCTGCTGAGCAAGGACGCCATCGCCGACGTCGTCGAGGTGTTGCGCCCCGACGACTTCTACAAGCCCGCGCACCAGACGGTCTACGACACCATCCTCGATCTCTACGGCCGCGGCGAGCCCGCCGACGCCGTCACCGTCTCCGCGGAGCTGCAGCGCCACGGTGACCTCATCCGCCTCGGTGGCGCGCCGTACCTGCACACCCTCATCGCCACGGTGCCCACCGCGGCCAACGCCGCCTACTACGCCGAGATCGTCGCGGAGAAGGCGGTCCTGCGGCGGCTCGTGCAGGCGGGCACCCGGATCGTGCAGCTGGGCTACCACGGGGCCGACGGCGCCGAGGTGGCCGAGGTGGTCGACCGGGCACAGGCCACCCTCTACGACGTCACGGAGCGCTCCACCAGCGAGGACTACGTCGCGCTGGAGGAGCTGCTCCAGCCCACCATGGACGAGATCGACGCCATCGCCTCCCGCGGCGGGGTGGCCTTGGGCGTACCCACGGGGTTCGCCGACCTCGACGCCGCCACCAACGGCCTGCATCCGGGCCAGATGATCGTCGTCGCGGCGCGGCCCGGACTGGGCAAGGCGCTGGCGCTCGACACACCCCTGCCGACACCGTCGGGATGGACCACCATGGGTGAGGTCGCCGCAGGCGACGAGCTGCTCGGAGCGGACGGGCGACCGACGCGGGTCCTGCGGTCCACCGACGTCATGACGGGGCGGCCGTGCTTCGAGGTCGGGTTCTCCGACGGCACGGTGATCGTCGCCGACGCCGGGCACGAGTGGGCGGTGTGGACGGAACTCGCCCGGTCGAACCGCCGACGAGGACGACTGCTGGGTGCCGAACCCGTCGTGCTGACGACCGAGCAGATCAGCGCCTGCCTTGCCGAGGGTGTGGCTGTGCGTCCCCGGCTCGGAGTCCGGGCGCCCGAACCACTGCAGACGGGTGACCAGGAGCGGCTGCCCGTTGCGCCGTACGTCCTCGGTGCCTGGCTCGGAGCCGGAGACAGCAGGAGTGGACGGCTCACGTTCGCGGATCAGGACGTGGTGGACCGGGTCCGGGCCGACGGACTCGACGTCGTGGCGCAGCGCGCCCGGCACCGGTACCGCATCCGGGGATTGCGGCCTGCGTTGCGCGATCTCGGTGTCCTCCACGACGGGCACGTCCCTGCGGCATACCTGCGCGCGTCGGAGAAGGACCGTCGGGCCCTGCTGGCGGGCCTGCTCGACACCGACGGGTCGGTCACGTCGGGAGGCCACGTCCGGTTCCGGAACACGAGTCGACGGCTCGCCGATGCGGTGTTCGAGCTTGCGGTGTCACTCGGATTCGTGGCGCATCTGCGGCAGGAGGAGCGCTCGGGGTTCGGTGGACGACGCTTCCGCGATCAGTACCTGGTGAGCTTCACCCCGGGTGAGGCCGTCTTCGGGTCGACCCGGAAGAACGAACGCTGCAGTTCGAGTCGGCAGCGCAGCGAGTTCCGCTACATCGCCGACGTCCGACCGATTGCGAGTGTGCCGGTGCGGTGCGTGGAGGTCGACAACGCCGATCACCTCTACCTCGCGGGCCGCTCGATGATCCCCACGCACAACTCCACGCTGGGCCTGGACTTCGCGCGTTCCTGCTCGGTGAAGCACGGGATGACCAGCGCGGTGTTCTCGCTGGAGATGAGCAAGTCCGAGATCGTGATGCGGCTGCTGTCGGCCGAGGCACGGATCCGGCTCGCCGACATGCGCGCGGGCCGGATGAGCGACGACGACTGGACCCGGATGGCGAGAAGAATGAGCGAGATCAGCGAGGCCCCGCTGTTCATCGACGACTCGCCCAACCTCACGCTGATGGAGATCCGGGCCAAGGCGCGGCGGCTCAAGCAGCGCAACGACCTCAAGCTCGTCATCCTCGACTACCTGCAGCTGATGAGTTCGGGCCGTAAGGTCGAGTCACGCCAGCAGGAGGTGTCCGAGTTCTCCCGGCAGATCAAGCTGCTGGCCAAGGAGCTCGAGGTGCCCGTGGTGGCGATCAGCCAGCTCAACCGCGGCCCGGAGCAGCGCACCGACAAGCGGCCGATGCTGTCGGACCTGCGCGAGTCGGGTTCCATCGAGCAGGACGCCGACATGGTGATCCTGCTGCACCGGCCGGACGCCTTCGAGCGTGACGACCCCCGAGCGGGCGAGGCCGACCTGATCCTGGCCAAGCACCGGAACGGGCCCACCAACACCATCACGGTGGCGCACCAGTTGCACTACAGCCGGTTCGCCGACCTCGCCCACGGCTGAACCCCTGGGCTGGTCGGGCCCGCGGGCACATCGGGCGGCCGGGCGTCAGGCCGTGCTGAAACCCGCGAGGCCGTTGCGCTGGAAGGCCGCGACGAGGGCGACCATCGAGATCAGCATGCCGAACACCGCGACCGGGACGGCGGTGACGGTGGCGCCGAGCACGATCAGCGCGAGGCCGACGGCCAGCAGCGCCCGGGGCGTGGTGCCTGCCTGACGACGGGCCGCGGTGTGGAACAGCCGGGCGAAGTCCGGGTCGGACGTCATGAGGTGTTGCTCGATCCGTGCCAGTACCCGTCTCTCGCGTTCGTTCAGCACGTGTGACCGCCTCCGGTGAGCTCGTCCGTGGATCCCGAGCTCGCTGGTGGACCCCGGCACCTCCGTCTTCGACAGAGTAGGCAGATCCGAGCCTCACCAAACGAGGGGGCTGGTCACTGCGCGGAATGAGCGGCGATCAGTGCAGTGGCCTGCTCCGAACGCTCGACGGTGACGAGGTGGGCGGCGTCGAGGACCTCCAGGCGGGCACCGGGGATGCCGTCGACGAGGGTGTGGGCGTGCGGCTCGACCGGGGTCGACAGGTCGCTCGACCCGGCGAGCACCAGCGTCGGAGCGGTGATGGCACCGAGGCGTTCGCGGTGGTCCCAGACCCGCAGGGCCTCGCAGCACGCCACGTAGCCCTCATCGGGGGTGGCCGCGACCTGCCCGATGGCGTCGGCCACCGGCACCGGGTTCGCAGCCGCCCACCCGGGGGTGAACCAGCGTGACACGACGGTGGGGGCGATCGGCGCGGTGCCCGCGTCGGACACGGCGGCGATGCGGTCGGACCACACCGCCGGGTCCGGGAAGTGCGCGGACGTGGCGCACAGCGTGAGCCGCCGGATCCGCTGCGGCGCCTCCGACGCCAGGTGCATGCCGACCATCCCGCCCATCGACAGCCCGCACCAGGCGACCTGCTCCAGGCCGAGCGTGTCGAGCAGCGCGAGGACGTCGCCCGCGAGGTCGGCGATCCGGTACGGGCCGGGCGGCACCGGCGAGTCGCCGTGGCCGCGGTGGTCGACCCGGATCACCCGGAAGCGCTCCGTGAGCGGCGCGACCTGGGGCCGCCACATCTCCACGGTGGATCCCAGCGAGCCCGACAGCACGAGCACCGGCGCGTCGCGCGGCCCCTCGTCGACGTGATGGAGTGCGACCGTCATCCGCCCACCGTCCGCATCCCGCGCAGGGTCTCCAGCTCGTCCGCACCCGGCGGGGCGGTGGTCATCAGGTCCGGCGAGATCTCGAGCTCCCAGCCGGTCTCGGCGCGGGCCTGTTCGACGGTGATGCCGGTGTGCAGCGCGGTGAGTACCAGCTCCGCCGTGGCGGGGTCGGGTTCGAGCACGCCGAGATCGGTGATCACCCGCACCGGGCCCGCGCCGCGCAGCCCGAGTCGCCGCCGGTCACCGGGCCCGGAACCGTGCCCGACCGAGGTGACGAAGTCGACGGAGGCGACGAACGCGCGCAGGCGCTGGCGCATCACGACGATCACCTCGCGGCACGACGCCGCGATCTCGGGGGCCCCGCCCGAGCCGGGCAGCCGCACGTCGGGCTCGTCGTACTCGCCGATGACGGTGGTGTTGATGTTGCCGAAGCGGTCGATCTGGGCGCCGCTGAGGAAACCGACGTCGATCCGTCCGGGCTGCAGCCAGTAGTTGAAGATCTCCGGTACGGAGACGACCGACAGGGCGGACTCGGCGAGGATCCCGTCGCCGATGGAGAGCGGCAGTTCGTCGGGCTCGGTGCCGATGGTGCCCGACTCGTAGATCAGCACGAGGTCGGGTGCGTGCAGCCTGCGCGCGAGGTTGGCGGCGGCGGACGGCAGCCCGATCCCGACGAAGCACGACTGCCCGTCCCGCAGTGCGCGAGACGCGGCGACGCTCATCATCTCGTCGGCGGTCCAGGTGATCTCCGTGGTGGTCATGATGAGGACCCCTCCTGCAGCGACGTGAGCCACCCGCCGAACGTCTCACGATCGCGGCTGATCGTGTCCCAGGCCCGGTACGCGGCGTTGTCGCGGTCGTAGTAGCCGTGGGCGTAGGAGGGCGCGGCGCCACCCGGCACGACCGACACGGCCTCGATCACCCACGCGGGCAGCACCACCGCGCCCGGCAGGGGCGTCAGCTCGTCGACGATCTCCTCGACGGTGACCAATGCCCGCCTCGCCGCGAGCACCGCCTCCTTCTGCACGCCGAGCAACCCCCAGAGCTGGACGTTGCCCGCGCGGTCGGCGCGCTGGGCGTGCACGACGGTGACGTCGGGGTTGAGGGCCTTGACCGCGGCCAACTCCTCCCCGGTGAACGGGCAGGTCACGGTGGAGATTGTGTCGGTGTGCAGGGGGAGGTCCGTGCCGGAGTACCCGCGCAGCACCGCGAACGGCAGCCCGGAGGCGCCTGCGACGTAGCGGTTGGCCATGCCCGCGTGGCTGTGCTCCTCGATCTGCAGCGGTTCGGGCCAGCCGGCGGCGAGGGCGTCGCGCATGCGGTGCAGCGATCCGACGCCGGGGTTGCCGCCCCAGGAGAACACGAGCCTCGCCGCGCATCCGGCGCCGATCATCTGGTCGTAGATCAGATCCGGGGTCATGCGGACGAGCGTGAGCCGACGGCGACGCTGCCGGATGATCTCGTGCCCCGCGGCGAACGGGATGAGGTGTGTGAAACCCTCGAGAGCCACGGTGTCGCCGTCGTGCACGAGATCGGACACGGCCTGCGCCAATGGGATGATCTTCGGGACGATCTTGGCCACGTCGCGACGCTATCCCCCGCCGTGGCGGCGGGCAATCGCTCCCCCGCAATCGCTCGGAGCCGCGCGTCGCCGGGAGGTGCCCGTCACGATCGGCTGCCGCACGTCGACGCACGGTGCAATCCTGGGACGCGTGACTTCGCCTGACACCCGTCCCGTGACCGCGTCCGGCCGCTTCCCGATCGGAGACGCTCCCGGCGTCCACCGGCTCGGCTTCGGCACCATGCAGCTCACCGGACCCGGGGTGTGGGGGCCGCCCGCCGACCCGGACTCCGCCGTCGCCGTGCTGCGGCGGGCCGCCGAGCTGGGCACCGACCTGTTCGACACGGCCGACTCCTACGGGCCCGAGGTCGCCGAGGGCCTGCTGCGCACCGCGCTGCGGGGCGGATCGGGCGATCCGTACGAGGGCCTCACCATCGCCACCAAGGCCGGGCTGCTGCGCACCGGCCCGGCCGAGTGGCACCCGTGCGGTCGTCCGGAGTACCTGCGTCAGCAGTGCGAGCTGTCGCTGCGGCGCCTCGGCGTGGAACGCATCGACCTGTTCCAGCTGCACCGGGTCGACCCCGCCGTGCCCGCCGACGACCAGTTCGGCGTGCTCGCCGCGCTGCGTGAGGAGGGCAAGGTCGCAGCCGTCGGCCTGTCCGAGGTGAGCGTCGAGGAGATCGAACAGGCCCGCGCGGTCGTCGACGTCGCCTCGGTGCAGAACCGCTACAACCTCGTCGACCGCGCCAGTGACGACGTCCTGCGCTACTGCACTGAGCGGGGCATCGGCTTCCTGCCGTGGTTCCCGATCGCGTCCGGCCGCCTCGCCGAGCCCGATGGGCCCGTCGCGGAGATCGCCGAACGGCTCGGCGCCACGGCCGCGCAGGTGGCTCTGGCGTGGCTGCTGCAGCGCTCCTCGGTGATGCTGCCGATTCCAGGCACGTCGTCGATCGGGCATCTCGAGGAGAACGCCCGCGCGGCCGGGATCACGCTGGACGTGGAGTCGGTCGAGAAGCTCGACGCCGCGGCCTGAGCCGCACCGCGCCGACACGCTCCGCCTGCGCCGCCCGGCGTTCTGACAGCGTTCGGT
>JAKDLE010000152.1 GCA_030453005.1 Pseudonocardia sp.
GAGCACCGAAGGTCTCCCACCTCCATCCGATACAACAGCGCCTCGTGGCGCACTCAGCGGCTCGGAACCCGCAGCGGGTCGGAGCACGCTCCCGGTTCCGAGCCGGCGATCACGATGACCGGTCCGGCCGGAGTGGCCCGGACGCGGGGCTACTCGTCGACGGGTTCGAGGCCGAGCTCGTCCTCGTCGGCGCCGTGGGCGGCCAGTGCGTCGCGGACCACCCCGTACGCGGTGCCCCCGCCGTAGCCCTTGCGCGCGAGCATCCCCACCAGCCGCCGGGTGGCGACCACGCGCTTCTCGGGGGTGTCGACGGTGAGTGACCGCAGCTTGCGGTCGACCAGCTCGCGGGCGCGGCGGGTCTCGGAGTCGGGGTCGACCTCGGCGAGCGCCTCCGAAGCCACCTCGTCGTCGACGCCCTTGCGGCGCAGCTCCATCGCGATCGCCCGCCGGGCGAGGCCGCGATGGTTGTGTCGGGAGCGCACCCACTGGCCTGCGAACGCGGCGTCGTCGATGAGCCCGACCTCGTCGAACCGCTCCAGCACGCTCGCGGCCGCCTCGTCCGGCACACCGCGGCGGCGCAGCGCGTGGGCCAGCTCCTGACGGGTGCGGGATCGGTCGCTGAGCAGCCGCAGGCAGATCTCCCGAGCCGCGGACACCGGGTCGGCGTCGGGGTCGACCTGGCGGGGCCCGCTGCGCCGTTCCCGTTCCCCGCGACCCGTGCGCGCGGTGCCGCGCTCGGTGCCGTCGGTGTCGGAACCCGGGTCGACGACACCGGCGTCAGGCTCGGCGGAGACGGCGGGCCGCCGCCTGCGGGGACGTTCATCCGTCGACCCGACCCGCCAGCGGCCGGGCCGCGACTCGCCGCCTGCCGCGGAACGCGAGCGGGAGGTGTCGGCGCGACCGGCGACGACCCCGCCGTCCCACCGTGCCGCGCGCCCGGCCAGCGGAGCCGTGCCGGTGATGCGGTCCAGCTCGGCCACCGGACCGCCGGCCGGTACTACGGGGACGGCGCCGAACTCCACCACCGGAGCCGCCGCGGCGCCGTCGTCGAAGTCGGCACCGCTGCCGGAGCCGGCACCGCTATCGGAGCGCGCACCGCTGCCGGAGCCCGCACTGCTGCCGGGATCCGCACCGCTGCCGAGGCCCGCGCCGCTGTCAGGGCCCGCGACGGCGGCGAGGCCGGTGCGGGGGCCCCCGCCCGGATCGGGGTGGCCGAGCGCGGCGACCGGGGCCGCCGCACCCCCACCGTCGCGCCACACCACCGGCCGGTGGAGCGCGCCACCGACCGCGTCGTCGGCGAGGTCGTCGAGCCGGGCGACCGGAGCCGAGGGAGCACGTGCGGGGGTGCCGGGCGCGGTGGCCTCGACCGCCCCGTCCTCGTCGTTACCGAACCGGGCCACCCGCGCCTCGGGCCCGCGCGCCATGTTCAGAAGTCGACCGGCGCGGGCAGCGCGGGGTCGGCGTCGAGCACGGCACCGATGCCGAGCTTCTCCTTGATGCGCTTCTCGATCTCCGCGCCGACGTCGGGGTTCTCCTTGAGGAACTTGCGGGCGTTCTCCTTGCCCTGCCCCATCTGGTCGCCCTCGTAGGTGTACCAGGCACCGGACTTGCGGACGATGCCCTGCTCCACGCCTACGTCGACCAGCGAGCCCTCGCGGCTGATCCCGACGCCGTAGAGGATGTCGAACTCGGCCTGCTTGAACGGCGGCGCGACCTTGTTCTTGACCACCTTGACGCGGGTGCGGTTGCCGACCATGTCGGCGCCGTCCTTGAGCGTCTCGATGCGGCGGATGTCGAGGCGCACCGAGGCGTAGAACTTGAGCGCCTTGCCGCCGGTGGTGGTCTCCGGGGAGTTGTGCACCACGACGCCGTCGGCAAGGTAGTTGTGCGTGCCCTCGACCTCGATGTCGAACCGGTGCATCGATTGGGTACGCGGCTTGACCCGCACGTCGATCACCGGCGCCGGCATCGGCAGCGACGTGGGCGGCACGAACTCCGGCTCCACCGAGAACCGCCCGCGGAACCGCTCCAACAGCTTGTACTCCAGCGACGAATGCACATAGGGCGCGATCAGCTCGTGAAGCTTCGCCGTCTCGTCCTTGGCGAAGGACAGCACCGGCATCTTCCGAGCCCCGCGCAGGGCCAGCTTCGGGTGCAGGTCGAAGGTGTCGGCCAGGTGCTCGACCAACCTCTCGCGCGAGCCCGGGCTGAGCGACTGGACACAGATCTCCGAGCGCCCGCTACCGTCCTTCGTGCGTTTCTGCAGACCCTTGGCCCGGGACTGGAACGAGCCGTCGTCGCAGTACCAGACAGCCAGCGCGAGGGGAGTCAGCGCCTTGAGGTACTCCCACGAGAGATGCTTGTGTCCATCGCCGAGGTAGACCGCCTCGCGGAGCTCCGCCAGCTCGGGCAGCGGGGTCAGGTCGACGAAAGCCGCACCCTTGGCGTTGACCCGGCGGGACTGACCGACGTTCCCGAACAGCGACGCCTTCCAGTCGAGGTACTCGACCTGCTTCGCTCCGTGGCCCATTCGGAACCGAGTACCGAGACTCCCCCGCATCCGGCTCGGCGACAGGTTGGCATCGCCCATGAGCCCGCCCAGCAGGGCCTGCCACTGCTGCGGCCCGAGGCGATAGCTCTGTGAGAGCAGCACCCGATCACCCACCGAGAGCTCACCGGCTTCGCGCCAACCGCCTGGAGTGTGCACGAGGTGGTTGGCTGTCAGCCCCATCTGCGCCCGACCGTTGCCACCGGGGCGCGCGACGGTGATCTGCAGGAACTGCTCCGTCGGACCGTTGTCGAACCAGTTGACGACCTTCCGCGGCACCATGCGGCCTGCGTCGGGATCGTAGGACAGCACCTCGACCGGCAGCCTCTGGTTGACGATCTTGCCGATCTTCTCCTGGCTCCCGTCGGCCAGAGTGACCCGGGTGCCATAGGACAGGCAACCAAACATCACTCCGATCTTCTCCCGCAGCTGGTTGATGAAGATCATCGTGGTGCCGGAGTTGCTCAGCGCACCGGTGATCTTGCGCAGCGCCTGGCTCATCAGCCGGGCCTGCAGGCCGACGTGGCTGTCGCCCATCTCGCCCTCGATCTCCGCGCGCGGCACGAGCGCCGCCACCGAGTCGACGACGATGAGGTCGAGGGCTCCGGAGCGGATGAGCATGTCGGCGATCTCCAGCGCCTGCTCACCGGTGTCGGGTTGGGAGACCAGGAGGTTGTCGGTGTCGACGCCCAGGGCCTTGGCGTACTCGGGGTCGAGCGCGTGCTCGGCGTCGATGAACGCCACGATGCCGCCCGCGGCCTGCGCGTTGGCCACCGCGTGCAGCGCGACCGTGGTGTTGTGTGACAGCACTCCATTGGCAAGGAAGCTGTGTGTATCCGGGAGCATCACGTCGAATGTGGGCTGGAGCCCGGCGTCGTCGATCGACACCACCGCCTCGTAGGTGTAGCGATGCGCGACCAACGTGCGCAGATGCGCAAGGATCACTGTACTCGTTGAGGGAAGTCGGTCGGCGCGCTCGTCGCACCAATCGATCAGCTTCACGAGCCGATTCCTCGAACACGCCAGCTCGAGGTCGGTTCGGAAGAGATCGCCAGCGATCCGGTCGAACGCCCGGTCACCGCCGGAGTCGTCACGCAGATCTCGAATCAGGCCTGCGATGTGTGGGATGTTGGTGAGCTGTGCATCCAGCTTCGATGGCTGGAAGTTCGCCAACACTTGCGCACGCCGCCGCTCGGACCGGAACCCGACCTGCTCGAGGAACTGCCCGGCCGTGGCCGGATTGATCGTCACGTTCCAGTAGTCGCGCTCGTAGGTCTTGTTATATGTCGACGACACCGTTGCGGGAACGCCGAGGCCGTACAAGAGCAGCTGAACCTGACGTGCAAGCTGCTCGGACGCGGTACCCAGACCGACGGTGGAGGACTTGTCGATCCATCCGTCCCCCTCGAAAAGCGCGGACAGAAACGCACGCTGAGCCTTATTCCCAGCCGTCCGCACGCAATGCGGAACGGTCTTTCCGGCCGCCGTGACGTAGTCTAGCCCGTATCGTTCGTACGCCATGTCACGCACCCGCTTTCCGGGGACGTGGTATTCCTTGCCGTAATAGCACCGAACCTCGGCGTCGAACACATGTCGGGCCAGCGCCGTGAACTCCGCTCCGACCTCAGGGTCCCAGTTCGTGAAGGCGACCTGGTAACGCTCGCTGAGGGTGCCCTCGGCCACGAGATATCCCAGGAGCACGGCCTCGTCCTCGTTGAGACCGTCCGCTGCCGCAGCCTCAACGGCCCCGAAGGCCGCCGAGACCAGAGTGTCTCCGACGGCGATGTCACCAGCCTTGCGCCACACGATGAACCCGCGCTCGCTCATGACGCGCAGCGGGTGGTTGTGAGTGAGGGTCAGCGACCGGCCGGACCGCGCGGTGATCCGCAAGGTCGGCTTGCGGTTGTTGTGGGTGATGGCGGCCAACGACTCCAGCTCGCCCCGCTCGTTGACCATCCGCACCCCCTGCCCGCTCACGTCGGTGGTCCTGGACGTGCAGGACGCGGGCTCACCGCACCGCGCGAAAAGCTCCCCCACGGTCTCCAGACCGTGGTCACTCCAGACATATGTGTCGGCAGTCAGACACTTCCCGCTGGACTCCGGCCCGTAGATCTCCACCACGCGACCGCGGGGCAGGCCGCCCACGCCGAGCGCGACGTCGAGCGCGATCGACCCGGTGGGGATGATGCCGACCGGCGGGCGGGTGTCGTCGCCCAGGCGCATCACCGAGCCCTTGCCGTGGTTCTTCTCGATCTGGGCGAGGGCGAGTTCGAGCGCCTTCTCGCGGTCGGGTGTGCTCATCGCCGGGTCTCCACCTCATGTGCTTGGTCGTTGGTCGTGCGATCTGGTGTCGACCGTAGGGGCGAGCACCGACATTCCGTGGGTGAGCCGGTGAACCTGTGGACGGACGACACGCGATGTGGATGAATCGTAGCGAACGCCTGTTCGAACCGGGGCACTGACACGCCGGGCGGCTACCATCGCGCGCCCGATGGCGGGATCACCGCCGGGAGGGCGGGACCTCGTAAGCCGTACAGACAGCCCGCCACACGTCGCGGGCGTCGATCCCCGCGGCCAGCGCCTGCTCGACGGTCCGTCCGCCGAGGTCGGCGAAGACGTGGTCGTGGGAGAGCGACGCGGCCCGCGCAGGCCCGAACTCCCCGTCCATCAGCTCTCGGAACTGGGTCAGTCGCACAGAACCAGGCTAACCTCCGAGCCCGGCGCCCCCGCTCCCCGCCGTGTGGGCCGCGCTCCGCGGAGCGGCGGACGAGATCCACCGACCCGCCGTCACCGACGCGGGCGCCACCGCCATCGGTGCGAGCCGTCGGCGCGTCTCCGGCGGGGATCTACCCGCCCCCCATCTGCAGAACGTCGAGGAGCGGCGCCGGTCCACCACCGCCGCTCGGCACCGCCGACGCGAGCCGGGCCTCGCGGTAGCCTCGGCGGATGGGCTTCTCGGGCGACCCCACCGGCTTCTCGTCGCCGCTCGGGCAGCTCGTCGTGCTGATGATGCTGCTGACGTCGCTGACGCTGCTGCTGCGCTGGTGGTGGCAGAACCGGAGGCGCTAGCGCCGCTCAATCCACGCGGACGAGCGCGACGTGGGAGTGGTCCCGCCGACGGCGAACCACTCCTCGGTACATCTCGTGCGTCAGTTGTTGTGCTGCACGTAGTCGTCGGGGTCCTTGTTCTCCCCCGACAGGCCGCGGCCGTGCGCGTGATCGGACTCGAACGTCCGGAAGCGCTCGCCCAGCTCCTGGCGCAGCTCGACCGACGCGACCCGCAGGAAGTCAGGGATGTCGTCGCGCTCCTCCTCGGCGAGGTGCTCGTCGTTGGCCTCGCGGGCGTCGGAGATGCCGGCCCACCACTCGTCGTCGCCGACCTCGGCGGCCGCGGCGCGGCGGATGCCGTCGCGGATCTCGTCGTGGTCGCCGATCGCGTCCTTGGTCTCGTCCTCGCTGCCCTCCACGTGCTGCAGCAGCGCCGGGTAGAAGTGGTTCTCCTCGGCGGACGCGTGCGTCTCCAGCAGCGCGGCGAGCGGCGCCCAGACGGCCTCGGCGGCCGCGGGGTCGTCGCGCAGCTTGTCGAGCTCGTCGAATCTCGTCCGGAAGGTCTCGTGGTCGTCGAGGATGAGGCGGATGACATCGGGCATGACCGGGTGTTCCCCGGGCCCCGCGAGTCAAACGCGGTGGCGAACGTCGTGCGTCGGCCTGCTGGTCCGGCACGGAACTGTCGGTGCCCCGGCGCATGATGGAGCCATGACCGAGCCTGCGAGCGGATCGTCGGCACCGCGCCCGCCCGCGGTGCCGGCCGAGGGCGGCGCGTTGGCCGGGTTCTCCCCCGCCACCCGTGCGTGGTTCACCGGCGCATTCGCTGCGCCCACAGCCGCGCAGGACGGCGCGTGGGCGGCGGCGCAGGCGGGCCGCCACGCGCTCGTCGTCGCGCCGACGGGTTCGGGCAAGACGCTCGCGGCGTTCCTGTGGGCGCTCGACCGGCTGGCCGCGGGCCCGCCCCCGGAGGACGCGAAGCACCGCTGCCGGATTCTCTACGTCTCGCCGCTCAAGGCACTGGCCGTCGACGTGCAGCGCAACCTGCGCTCCCCGCTCGCGGGCATCCGGCAGGCGGCGCAGCGGCTGGGTCTGCCCGTCCCCGACATCACCGTGGGCATGCGCACGGGCGACACGCCCGCCGACGAGCGGCGGAGGTTCCTGCGCACCCCGCCGGACGTGCTGGTCACCACCCCGGAGTCACTGTTCCTGATCCTGACGTCGGCGGCGCGGGAGTCGCTTCGCGGGATGGAGACGGTGATCCTG
>JAKDLE010000153.1 GCA_030453005.1 Pseudonocardia sp.
TAGAGCGTCTCCACGTTGTTGATCACCGTGGGCTTGCCGAACAGCCCCTTGACGCTCGGGAACGGCGGCTTGTTGCGCGGCTCGCCGCGGTACCCCTCGATGGAGTTGAGCAGCGCCGTCTCCTCACCGCAGATGTAGGCACCCGCGCCGCGACGCAACTCGATGTCGAAGGCGAACCCCTCACCCATCACGTCGTCGCCGAGGTAGCCGCGGGTGCGGGCGGCGGCGATCGCGGTCTCCAGCCGCCGGGTCGCCAGCGGATACTCCCCACGGATGTAGAGGTAGCCCACCTCACAGCCGGTGGCATAGGCGGCGATCGTCATCGCCTCGATCAGGGCGAACGGGTCGGACTCCATCAGCACGCGGTCCTTGAACGTGCCCGGCTCGGACTCGTCGGCGTTGCACACCAGGTAGTGCGGCCGCTCGGGCGCCTTCGCGACGCCGTCCCACTTGACCCCGGTGGGGAACGCCGCGCCACCCCGCCCCGTCAGCGACGCATCCGAGATCTCGGTGATCACCCGGGACGGGCCCAGGTCGACGGCGCGGCGCAGCGCGGCGTAGCCGCCGTGGGCGCGGTAGTCGTCGAGGCTCTCCGGGTCGACCACCCCGATCCGGCGCAGCAGCCGCAGCGGCCCGGACGCGGCCTGCGCCGACTGGGACGCCGCCGACTGGGATCCCGCCGACTGGGGCACGCTGATCCGCGTGTCGGTGAACGCCAGGTCCGCCTTCGCCGCATCGGTCCGGCCGGTGGCGGCGGCCAGCACCTCGTCGACGCGGGCCGGGGCGTGGCTGAAGTGAGCCTCGCCCGCCGGCTGGAACATGACCGCGGGCGCACGCTCGCACAGCCCGAGACAGGGACTGCGCACCGCACACACGTCCGTCTCCTGCAGTGCGCCCCCCTGTAGGGCGCCGAGGATCTCCTCCCCGCCGAACGGCCCGCAGGCCACGTCGTCGCAGACGTGCACGACCCGCTCCGCACGCGGCTCGACGGAGAACATCGAGTAGAAGGTGGCCACCCCGTAGGCGTCGGCGGGGGGCACCGACAGCCGTCGCGCGACGTGGTTGAGTGCGCCGGGCGAGATCCACCCGACGGCGTCGGACACGGCGTGCAGGACGGGGAGCAACAGGTGCCGCCGCCCGCGGGCGGCGTGCCCGGCGTCGGCGAAGTGCTCGTCGCCGGGTCCCCCGAGGAACCCGTCCACGGCAGCACGTTCGGCGTCGGTCGGCACGGCCGAAGAAATACGAAGATCCACGCTTCTCCCTACTGTCCGACCCGGGAGCTCGCACACACCTTCGGGGGCCGGCACACAGCCCCGGACCTGTGTGCGAACCCGCGGACCTGTGTGCGAACCGCCGTCATGTGCCCGCCACCGGGACGGCGGCCTCGACCTTCTCGATCCGGACCGCCGTCGCCTTGAACTCCGAGGTACCGGACTTGGGGTCCCACGCGTCGTTGGTCAGCGCGTTGACGTCGACCTCCTCGCTGAAGTGCGGCGTGAAGCTCGCCAACCCCGGACGCAGGCTCGGGTCGAACCAGACCGGCGCCTCCACCGACCCCCGACGGCTCGTGACCCGTACCCGTTCGCCGTCGACGATGCCCAGCGCGGCCCCGTCCGAGGCGTCCATCCGCAGCGACTCGCGACGGCGCAGCGGCGAGGAGAACCCCCCGGTCTGCACCCCGGAGTTGTAGCCGTCGAGGACCCGGACCGTGGTGAGCCGCACCGGGAACTCGTCGGTGAGCGTGTCGACCGGCGGCACGTGCTCCACCGGCATGAACGGCGCCGCCGCGCCGCGGGCCTCGCCGGACTCCCACAACCGGGCGTGCAACAGCGGCGTGCCGGGGTGGTCGAGGTCCGGGCACGGCCACTGGAGGCCGCCGTGCTCGTCCAGGCGCGCGTAGCTCATGCCGTGGTGCCAGTTCAACGACAGCGACCGCAGCTCGTCCCACACCTGCTCGGCGGTCGGCTCGCCCCACCGGTGACCCAGACCCTCCTCGATCAGCCGGTCGGCGATCGCGCAGATGATGTGCGTGTCCGGCCGGGCCAGCCCGGGCGGGTCGAGGGCCTTGCGGACCCGCTGCACGCGCCGCTCGGAGCTGGTGACGGTGCCCTCGTACTCACACCAGTCGGCCGCGGCGGGCAGCACGACGTCGGCCAGCTCCGCAGTGGCCGTGCGGAAGATGTCCTGCACGACCAGGTGGTCCAGGCCCTCCAACAGGTGCCGGGCGTGGACGGCGTTGGCCTCGGACTCCGCCGGGTTCTCCCCGATGCAGTACACCGCCCTCAGCTGACGCGCTTCCATCGCCTCGAACATCTGCGACAGGTGCAGGCCCGGCTCCGGCGGGATCGTGACCCCCCACGTCTGCTCGAAGCGGGCACGCGCGACGTCGTCGCCGAGGTCGTAGCCACCCGGCAGCTTGGTCGGGATCGCGCCCAGGTCACCGCCGCCCTGCACGTTGTTCTGCCCGCGCAGCGGCACCAGCCCGGACCCGAAGCGGCCCACGTGCCCCGTCAACAACGACAGATTGATCAGCGCGAAGACGTAGTCAGCGGCGTTGTGGTGCTCGGTGATGCCCAACGTCCAACAGAGCTGGGCGCGGTCCGCGCGGGCGTAGGCGTGAGCCAGCTCACAGATCAGCTCGGCCGGCACCCCGGTGATCTCCGCCGCCCGCTCCAGGGTGTAGGGCTCGACGGCGGCCTGGTAGTCGTCGAAGCCCGACGTGGCCCGCCGCACGAACGCCTCGTTCACCAGGCCCGCGTGGATGATCTCACGCCCGATCGCGTTGGCCAGCGCGATGTCGGTACCGACATCGAGACCCAACCAGCCGTCGGCCCACTGCGCCGTGGACGTACGCCGGGGGTCCACCGAGTACATGCGGGCTCCGTTGCGCAGGCCCTGCAACACGTGGTGGAAGTAGATCGGGTGGGTCTCCCGGGCGTTGGAACCCCACAGGATCAGCAGGTCGGCGTGCTCGGCCTCGACGTAGGCCGAGGTGCCGCCACCCGCTCCGAACACTGTCGTCAGACCGACGACCGAGGGAGCGTGTCAAGTGCGGTTGCAGGAGTCGACGTTGTTGCTGCCCATCACCGCCCGGGCGAACTTCTGCGCGGTGTAGTTCATCTCGTTGGTGGCCTTCGAACAGCTGAACATACCGAAGGCGTCACCGGGGACGCCGCGGAACCCGGCGGCGGCGCGGTCGAGCGCCTCGTCCCAGCTCGCGGGGCGCAGAACGCCGTTCTCCCGAACCAGCGGTTCGGTGATCCGGACGTGACGGGGGCGGCGGCGCATCGTCGGTCCTTCCTAGCGGTGACGGGGCTAGCCTGGACCACGATAGATGATCGGCCATGCTCTCCGGTCACGAAGAGCTGACGGAACTGACGGGTTCGCAGGGAGGACACGATGGGACGCCTCAGCGTGCGCCGCCCGATCGTCCGCATCGGGCCCGACGGGGCGACACGGAACCTGGACACCCTCGCGGCGGAGGAGCCGCTGGAGCTGCGGGTCGACGGGAGGCCCCTGTCAGTCACGATGCGCACCCCGGGCCACGACGTGGAGCTCGCCCACGGGTTCCTGCTCACGGAGGGGGTGCTCGGCGGCTCCGCCGACGTGGCCGCCGCGCGCTACTGCGACTCCTTCGACGATGACGGCCGCAACACCTACAACGTGCTCGATGTCACACTGGCCCCCGGCGTCGAACCACCCGACGCGAGCATCGAGCGCAACTTCTACACCACGTCGTCGTGCGGGGTGTGCGGCAAGGCCTCACTCGACGCGGTCCGGCTCAAGACCCGCTTCTCCCCCGCCGCGGACCCCCTCACCGTTGCCCCGGCGCTGCTCAGCGCGCTGCCCGACCGCCTCCGCGAGGCCCAGCGGCTGTTCGACTCCACCGGCGGGCTGCACGCCGCCGGGCTGTTCACCGCCGAGGGCGAGCTGTTGGTGGCCCGCGAGGACGTCGGACGGCACAACGCGGTCGACAAGGTGCTCGGCTGGGCGCTGCTCGACGGTCGCGTCCCCGCCGCGGCCACGGTGCTCATGGTGTCCGGGCGGGCGTCGTTCGAGCTGGTGCAGAAGGCCGTCATGGCCGGGGTGCCGCTGCTCGCCGCGGTGTCGGCGCCGAGCTCGCTCGCCGTCGAGCTGGCCGACGACGCCGGGGTCACCGTGGTGGGGTTCCTGCGCGGCGAGACGATGAACGTCTACTCCCACGACCGCCGCGTCCGCTGAGCGCAGGCGGTCACGCATCAGGTCGGCGACGCCTCGTGCTGCACCCGCACGTTCGACGCGATGCGATACGGCCGAGCCGAGAGCACACCGCCCAGTCGACGACGCAGCCGGGAGATCTCGGCGCGGACCGCCACGGTGTGGGCTCGGTCACCGAACAGCGCCACACTCAGAGCGGCGGCGTCCAGGCCCCCGGGGCCTGCGCCGATCAGCAGTGCGAGCAACTCGGCCTGTCGTACGGTGACCGGACAACGCCAGGTCGACGTGCCCTCGATCACGGCCTCCGGCGGATACCGGTCCGTCCGCAGATGGAGCCGGGGCGCCACCCCGCCGCCCGCCCCGGGCCGCAGCAGCCAGCCGCCAGGCAGCCGCTCGGGCACACAGCTGCCCAGGCCCGCCACGACCATCAGCTCACCCTCGGCGGGAACGGAGACGCGATCCACCGGCGCGATCCCCACCGCCGCCGCCACCCAGCCGTCGTCGTCGACGACGAGCGCGGAACCGTCCACCCCACTCAGTACGGACGCGGCGACGCGTCGCAGGGTGGCCAGCTGCTCCTCCCGGGCCCGCCACAGGTGCGCCTCGGCGAGACGCACCGCGGTGCCGACCAGCGCGACGGTCGTCGGATGTGCCGTGACCGCCGATCCGCTCAGGTCGACGACCCCCAGCAGCTCACCGGTCCGGGGGTCGTGGATCGGCACAGCCGTGCACGTCCAGGAGTGCAGGCTGCGCGCGTAGTGCTCGGCGGAGAACAGCTGCACCGACACGGCCTCGACGAGTGCCGTCCCGATGGCGTTCGTGCCCACGGCGGACTCCGACCAGTCCGCGCCGTCGCCGAAGCCCAGCGCGTCGGCGCGGCGGCGGACGCGGGGGCAGCCGTCCCGCCACAGCAGCATGCCGTCCGCATCGGTGATCACCATCAGATGCTCGGCCTGTTCCGCGACCCCGACGAGGCTCGTCCGAAGGTCGTCGAGCACACCGACCAGCGGCGTCGCCCGACGGCGCTGCTCCAGCAGGTTCACGCTCGCGGGCGGGCCGAGGCGGTCACGGTCGGGGTCCATCCGCGCGTCACGCATCCGCGCCCAGGACCGGGCGACGACGCCGCGGGGCTCGACAGCGGGTAGGCCACCGGCCAGTACCGCGTCGTGGGACCGGTGAAGCTCCCTCGCGTGGCGGCGCAGGTCGGTGTTGCGGCGCACCGCGCAGACATCGTCGTCCACCCCGGCCTCTCACTCCGGCCGGCGGTCGCGGCCTCCCCGGATCATCCTGCGCCGGTGCGGGGCCTGCACACCAGGGCCCGTACGGGTCAGCCGGTGCGGAGGAGGAACCTCAGGATCCGGTCGTTGATCTCGGCCGGGCGTTCGACGAGCATGAAGTGCCCGACCCCGGCGATCAGCGCGGCCGCTGAACCCGCACCGGCGTGGCCGGGCACCCGGTCGACCTGGTCCTGCCTCATCCCATGGCAGCCGTCGTTCGTACCGTGCAGGTAGAGGGTGGGCTGCGGGATGTCCCCGCCCCAGGCCGCCTCCTGTTCGGCCGCCCATTCCGGCGACCCGAAACGGGTCGGGTCGAACTGGCCCCAGTAGTAGCCCAGCGCGGTCTGCAGGTGCGCGGGATCCGCGAGGCAGGTCCGCAGATACCCGAGGTCCTCGTCGGCCTGGTATCCCGGCGACCAGTCGCCCCAGATGTCGCGGACGAACGCGAAGTCGTCGGCCGCGATGGCGGTCTCGATCACCCGCTGCATCTGGAAGTACCAGAAGTAGAACGACTTCTTGATCTGCGGATATGTCCCGAGGTTCTCGCCGAAGATCCCGAAGGGCGGGATGTTGAGGATGACGGCGCGGCCCCACAGGTCCGGCGCACGGCTCGCCGCTCCCCACGCTCCGACGGCACCCCAGTCGTGGGCGATGAGCACCGCGTCGGGGCCTGCGCCACCCAAAGCCGTCGCCAGAGCGATCTGGTCGGCGACCATCGTCGAGGTGTGCACATGGTGCCGATCCGGGGGCACCGTGGTGGGCGCGAACCCACGGGCGAACGGCGCCACCGCCCGGTATCCGGCCTCGGCCAGGGCCGGCAGCAGGTGCCGGTAGGTGTAGGGGGTGTCGGGGAACCCGTGCATGCACAGGGCCAGGGGACCGGACCCGGCCGCGAGGTAGCCGAAGGTGATCCCGTTGGCGTCCACCGAACCGTGCTCGAAATCGGCCATACCTGGCGTTCTCCTCTACTCGCGGCCACCCGGGCGGTCGGTGGCGGGAGACCGAGGGTCCCCGGCCGCCTGCGGCGGGACGAGGGTGTGCCTACTCCTTCGAGCAGGTACGCCGGTGCAAGGTTCGTGCAACGGTCGCGCCGAACGGCCCACGGTACGACCGTGGTCCGATGCGGCCCCGACCCCGAGAACCGGGTGCGACCTGCGGACGAGCCGGATGATCCGCGTCGTGACCGTCGACCGATGCCCGGTCTTCCGTGCCGGGGTGCGGGCGGTGCTCGCCCCCGTCGCGGACCTCGTCGTGGTCGGCGAGGCGGGCACCGCGCACGGAGCCCGCGCGGTGGTGGCTCGGACCGGGCCGCGGGTCGCGCTGCTCGATCCGCGGTTGTGCCCCGGGCGCCCCCGCGCCGGGTGGGAGCTGTGTC
>JAKDLE010000154.1 GCA_030453005.1 Pseudonocardia sp.
CCGACGAGCCGGTCGAGGGCCCACAAGGCACTGCTCGGTGGGTCGTTCATCGGTCTCTCTCACGCGATCGCGGTGAACCCCGGGCAGGTTCACGGCGGTTCGTCGGAGCGGCCGAGCGGGTTTCGACGTCAGACCTCGACGATCTCGACCATGGATTCGAGTCCGACGAAGTCGGCACCGTTGCGGGTGTAGAGCGGCAGCCGTCGCGATGAGGCGACGGCGGCGATCATCAGGTCCAGCCGACGGGGCTTCGGGCTGCGTCCGGCGGCGACGGTGAGGGCGACCAGCGAACCGTAGCGGGCAGCGGCGTCGCCGTCGAACGGAAGGGGGGCGAAGTCGAGGATCGCTGCACCCAGCTGCTCGGTCCGGGCGGCACGCACCGCCGCGTCGGACGCCATCGCGACGCCCTGATGCAACTCCGCCATCGTGACGGCCGTCAGCTCGGGCACCGCGGGCAGCACCGCGGGGTCGAGCGTCGCGAGATCGAGGTAGGTACAGGTATCGAGCACGCCGGCCTGCGGACGGCCAGCGTGCACCTCACTCCTCGTCGACACGGTCCTCGCCGAACACCTCGTCGGCCTCCCGACGCATCCCGTCGGGGTCGACCCGTGGCAGCCGGCGGTGCTTCTCGACCAGCTCCTCGGCCGTCATGCTGCGGCGGCGGGGGATGGGACGCAGCTCGGCGATCTCGACACCGTTGCGTGTGACGACGTAGGTCTCCCCCGCCTCGACGCCGTCCATGACGGCCGCAGAGCTGTTGCGCAGCTCGCGCTGCGTGATGGTGTTCACCGGACCACTGTAGCGTTGTGTAGCGCGCTGAGCTACAGCCGCGCTCGTTCCCGACCTCCTACGGTGGCCCGATGACGCCGCTCTCGCCCCGGCTGCTCGACGTACGGCACGCCGCGATCGAGGACTTCGTCCGGGAACCGGGCGAGGCCCCGTTCGACGTGGTGTTCGCGCCCGGAGGGCAGGTGATCGTCGACGGCCGACCGACACCACCACCGCGTTACGGGTGAGGTCAGGACTCCGGCGGGGTCCACCTGTCGGTGCGCTCCATGCCTGCCGCGCGCCCCTTGCCCGAGATCACCAGCGCCATCTTGCGCGACGCCTCGTCGATCATCTCGTCACCGATCATCGCGGCGCCGCGCTTGCCGCCCGCCTCGGAGGTGTAGAACTCGTAGGCGTCGAGGATGTTCTCGGCGTGGTCGTAGTCGCTCTGGCGCGGGCTGTAGGTCTCGTTGGCCGCGTCGATCTGGCCGGGGTGCAGCACCCACTTGCCGTCGAAGCCCAGCGCGGCCGAGCGCCCCGCCACGCGACGGAACCCGTCGACGTCCTTGATCTGCAGGTACGGGCCGTCGATGGCCTGCTTATCGTAGGCCCGCGCCGCCATGAGGATGCTCATGAGGATGTGGTGGTAGGCGTCGCCCACGTCGTAGCCGGGGGGCTGCTCGCCCACCACGAGGCTCTTCATGTTGATGCTCGCCATGAAGTCGGCCGGGCCGAAGATGATCGCCTCGACGCGCGGGGACGCGGCGGCGATCGCGTTGACGTTCGTCAGACCCAGCGCGTTCTCGATCTGCGTCTCGATGCCGATCCGGCCGACCTCGTAGCCCATCGACTTCTCGATCTGGGTGAGCAGCAGGTCGAGCGCGACGACCTGCTCGGCCGTCTGCACCTTCGGCAGCATGATCGCGTCGAGGTTCGCGCCCGCGCCCTCGACGACCTCGGTGACGTCGCGGTAGGTCCACTCCGTGGTCCAGTCGTTGACCCGGACGACGCGGAGCTTGTCCGCCCAGCCGCCCTCGTTGAGCGCCTCGACGATCGTCTTGCGGGCGCCGGGCTTCGCGAGCGGCGCACACGCGTCCTCGAGGTCGAGGAAGACCTGGTCGGCAGGCAGCGTCCGGGCCTTGTCGATGAACTTCTGGCTCGACCCCGGCACCGCCAGGCAGGAGCGGCGGGGGCGGATCTGGCTCGTCATCTTCAGCAGGCTCCTCGGCGACGTCGGCGCGGTCGGGATGGATGCTGGCACGGAGTGCCCCCTCCCGGCGCCTCGGGGTGACCGGTTTCTCACCCAGCCTGCGGTCACACGGGCGGCAGCGCCACCAGCTCGCCACGCGCCACCGCGCTGACCGTGCCCCACACCGAGGTGCGCACCGCCGCACCCGCGTCGGCGTGCACCAGCACCCCCAGCTGCGACGGGCGCCCGATCTCCGCGCCCTGGGCGACGGCGAAGCCCGTCTGCCCGTCGGCGGCGAGCACCCCGCGGTCGACGAGGAACACCCCGAGCGCGACGGCCGCGGAGCCGGTGGCCGGGTCCTCGGGCACCCCGACGTCGGGTGCGAACATCCGTACGTGCGCCGCGTAGGCGTCCCGGTCGAAGGAGACGACGGTGAGGCCGACCAGCCCCTCGGACACCGCCCGTATCGCGGCGCCGTCGGGGACGGCCCGCGCCACGGCGCCCGGACGCACCGCCAGGAACGCGTACGGGACGCCCGCGCCCGCGACCCCCGCGGGCACGGCGGGGTCGACGTCGTCCGCGGAGAGGCCCACCGCCGCGGCGAGCAGACCCCCGTCCAGCGCCGGACCCACCTCGGGCGCGCCGCCGGTGACCTGCGCCCCGTGCTCGGTGACCTGCACCGGCAGCAGACCGGCTCCGCACTCCTGCACCACGTCACCCGTCCCGATCAGACCGGCCCGGGCCAGCACCCACGCCGCGCCGACGCTCGGGTGGCCGGCGAAGGGCAGCTCGCGACCGGGCGTGAAGATCCGCAGCCGGTAGTCGGCGGCGGCGGTGGGCGGCAGCGGGAAGGCGGTCTCCGAGAGCCCGAACTCCGCGGCGATCGCCTGCATCTGTCCGGTGGTGAGCTCGGCTCCGCCGTGCACGACCGCGAGCGGGTTCCCGGCGTAGGCCCGATCGGTGAACACGTCGACTACGTCGTAGGTCAGCACGGACGCGACCTTAGGCTGCGCACATGGGCTCCGACCGCGTCTTCGTCGCACGGCTGGTGGGGCTGTCGGTCCTCGGCCCGGACGGGGAACGCATCGGGCGGGTGCGCGACGCCGTCGTCACGGTGCGGATGGGCGCAGGCCCGCCGCGGGTGCTCGGGCTCGTCGTCGAGCTCGCCACCCGGCGTCGGATCTTCGTGCCGATGCTGCGCGTCACCAACATCGACCCCGGGGCCGTCACGCTCGCCACCGGATCGGTGAGCCTGCGTGGGTTCACCCAGCGCCCGAACGAGACGCTCGTGGTGGGACAGCTGCTCGACGCGCCCGTCACGATCGTCGACGGCGAGGTCGCGGCGCTGGTCGTCGACGCGGCGATCGAACCGACCCGCACCCGGGACTGGGTGGTCAGCAGGCTCGCGGTGCGCACGCGGCGCCACGGGTTCACCCGGCGCGGGCAGGTGCAGGAGCTGCCGTGGAGTGCCGTCACCGGGCTCTCGCTCACCGACCGGCAGGGCACCGCAGGCCTGCTGTCGGTGTTCGAGTCGATGCGTCCCGCCGACGTGGCGGCGGCGCTGTCGGAGCTGCCGGACAAGCGCCAGCACGAGGTCGTCGACGCCCTCGACGACGAGCGGCTCGCCGACGTCTTCGAGGAGATGTCCGACGCCGACCAGCGCAGCCTGCTCACCCACCTCGGCACCGAACGCGCCGCCGACGTGCTGGAGGCGATGTCTCCCGACGACGCCGCCGACCTGCTCGGCGACCTGCCCAAGGCCGAGTCCGACGCGCTGCTGGCGCTGATGGAGCCCGGTGGGTCCGTGCGGCGGCTGTTGAGCTACTCGTCGAACACCGCGGGCGGGTTGATGACGCCGGAGCCGGTGATCCTGCGCCCGGACGCCACGGTGGCCGAGGCGCTCGCCCGCATCCGCAACCCGGACCTGCCCGCGGCGCTGGCCAGCATGGTGTTCGTCTGCCGTCCGCCGTCGGAGACGCCCACCGGGCGCTACCTGGGTTGCGCCCACACGCAGCGGCTGCTGCGCGAGGCACCGTTCGAGCTCGTGGCGGGCATCGTCGACTCCGACCTCGCCCGGCTGGCCCCCGGCGCCACACTCGGGGAGATCGCCCGCTACTTCGCGGCCTACAACCTGGTGGCGGGCCCTGTTGTCGACGACGAGGACCACCTGCTCGGCGCCGTCACCGTCGACGACGTGCTCGACCACCTGCTCCCGTCCGACTGGCGCGACCGGCTCGCCGACGACGACGCGACGACCGACCCGAGCGAGGCCCGGATGATGGAGCGTGGAGATGCCTGAGGTGACCCCGCGCCGCCAGCTGGACCGGCCCGGACGCCGGCCGTTCGAGCTGGACCCCGACGGCTTCGCGAAGCTCTCCGAGCGCATCGCCCGGTTCCTCGGCACGGGCCGGTTCCTCGCGATCCAGACCGTGCTCGTCGTCGTCTGGATCGCGATCAACCTCACGGCGGCGTCGCTGCGCTGGGACCCCTACCCGTTCATCCTGCTCAATCTGGCCTTCTCCACCCAGGCCGCCTACGCCGCGCCGCTGATCCTCCTCGCGCAGAACCGGCAGGACGACCGGGACCGCGTCTCACTCGACGAGGACCGCACCCGCGCCGAGCGCACCAAGGCCGACACCGAGTACATCGCCCGCGAGCTGGCGGCGCTACGCCTGGCGGTGGGGGAGATGGCCACCCGCGACTACCTGCGCGGCGAGCTCGACCGGCTGGCCGACCGGCTGGTCGAGGACGACGTTCCGGCGCGCGTCAGTCGGCGAGTAGGCGGCTGATCCGTTCCAGCGCACGCAGGTCGTCGGATCCGAGACGGGCGACGAAGTGCCGCAGCACCCCGGTCAGGTGGGTGCGCGAGGCCACCCGCAGCCGCGCGAGGCCGACCTCAGTGAGCGCGGCGGCCACCCCTCGCCCGTCCCCGGCCACCGGCGAGCGGGCGACGAGACCATGGCGCTCCATCCGGTCCACCAGCCGGGTCACTCCGGAGCGGGAGAGCAGCACGGCGTCGGCGAGCTCGGTCATCCGCAGCCGCCGCCCAGGTGCCTCGGCCAGCTGCACGAGCACGTCGTAGGCCGCCAGCGACAGCGTCTGCTCGGTCTCCAGCTCCGCCTCCAGCGTGCGCGTGATGGTGGCGTGGGCGCGCAGGAACGACCGCCAGGCCGCGAGCTGGTCGGGGGAGGGCTGAAGCCGACCCGCGTCGAGATGCCGTGCGGCGGCGGTGTCGGTCACGTCGGACGATGATACGGACCGACGGCGCGTGGAGGGACGGCCCGGATCCCGACCTCGACGTACGATGGGGTCACCTCGCGGCGGCGCGCCACGAGCTCCGGTCCCCACCAGGGGTGCTGCCCAGAAAGGTGATACGAACCAGACGATGTCCACCACAGGCACCACCACCATCGAGCAGGCTGTCCACGCGGCGCTGGCCGGAGTCGAGGACCCGGAGATCCACAAGCCGATCACCGAACTCGGCATGGTCAAGAGCGTCGCGGTGTCCCCCGAGGGGCTCGCGCACGTCGGCGTCTACCTCACCGTGGCGGGCTGTCCGATGAAGGACACCATCACCAAGCGCGTCACCGAGGCCGTCACCAAGGTCTCCGGCATCACCGGCGTCCAGGTCGAGCTCGACGTGATGAGCGACGAGCAGCGCACCGAGCTGCGCCGGGGCCTGCGCGGCGACGCCGCCGAGCCGGTCATCCCGTTCGCCCAGCCCGGCTCGCTCACCCGCGTCTACTGCGTGGCGTCGGGCAAGGGCGGCGTCGGCAAGTCGTCGGTCACGGTCAACCTGGCCGCCGCGATGGCCGCGCGCGGGCTCTCGGTGGGCGTGGTCGACGCCGACATCTACGGCCACTCGGTGCCGCGCATGCTGGGCACCACCACGCTGCCCACCAAGGTCGACGACATGATCATGCCGCCGCAGGCGCACGACGTGAAGGTCATCTCGATCGGGATGTTCACGCCGGGCAACGAGGCCGTGGTCTGGCGCGGCCCGATGCTGCACCGCGCACTGCAGCAGTTCCTGGCCGACGTGTTCTGGGGCGACCTCGACATCCTGTTGCTCGACCTGCCCCCGGGTACCGGCGACATCGCGATCTCCACCGCGCAGCTCATCCCGGGCGCCGAGCTGCTGATCGTCACCACGCCTCAGCAGGCCGCCGCCGAGGTGGCCGAGCGGGCAGGCTCGATCGCGCTGCAGACCAAGCAGCGCATCGCGGGCGTCGTCGAGAACATGTCGTGGATGGAGCTGCCCGACGGCACCCGCATGGAGGTCTTCGGGTCCGGCGGCGGGCAGACCGTGGCCGACTCCCTCACCCGCGCGGTCGGCGCCCCGGTGCCGCTGCTGGGCCAGATCCCGCTGGAGACCGAGCTGCGCGAGTGCGGCGACTCGGGTGTCCCGATCGTGTTGGCCCACCCGGAGAGCGCCAGCGCCAAGGCCCTCAAGTCGGTGAGCGACAAGCTGACGACGAGAGCCCGCGGCTTGGCGGGCATGAGCCTGAACCTCACCCCGGTCAGTAAGTAACCGAGGAGGCACTCTCGCCCAACCGGGTTGGGCGAGAGTGCGTCCTCGCTCTTCTCAGAGGGCGGCGCGCACGGCCTCCGACCACAGGGCCACGCCCTCGTCCACCTGCTCGGCGGTCACGATCAGGGCGGGGATCATGCGCACGACGTTGCCGAACGGGCCGCACATCAGCAGCAGCAGACCACGCTCGGCCGCCGCGGCGTGCGCACGGGTGGCCGCGGCCGCGTCGGGTGCACCCTCGGGCGTCTGGAACTCGTTGCCCACCATCAGGCCCAGCCCGCGGACGTCGGCGATGCCGGGGTGGTCGGCGGCCACCTTGCGCAGACCCTCGCGCAGCCTCAGCCCCTGCTCC
>JAKDLE010000155.1 GCA_030453005.1 Pseudonocardia sp.
CCTTGTGCTGGTGTGGGGGGGGGTGGTGGGGGGGGGGCGGGGGGGCGGGGCGGGGGGGGGCGCCCCCCCCCGGCGCCGCTACCCTCCTCGTGACCCACCCGCAATCCGCCGGGCACACACCGGCGAGTCTCTAGGAACCCACCTTGGCCCGCTTCGTCGCGCGCCGCCTGCTGCTGGCGATCCCAGTCATCATCGGTGCGTCGTTCATTGTCTTCTTTCTCGTCTACGCGCTGCCCGGGGACCCGATCCGGGCACTGGCAGGCGACCGCCCGCTACCGCCCGGCGTCGAGGCGGAGCTGCGCGACCGGTTCAACCTCGACGACAACGTGTTCGTGCAGTACGCGAAGTACATGGGCAACCTGCTCCGGGGCGACCTCGGCGTCGACTTCAGCGGTCGGGAGGTCAGCGAGACGATCGCCCGGCGACTGCCGGTGACCGCGCGGCTGGCCGTCGCCGCGCTCGTCATCGAGGCCGTGATCGGGCTCACCGCCGGCATCCTCGCCGGCATCCGCCGCAACGGCTACCTGGACAACCTGGTGCTGGTCAGCACGACGCTCCTGGTCTCCATCCCGGTCTTCGTGTTCGCCTACGTCGCCCAGTACTTCCTCGGCGTGCAGCTCGGGTGGTTCCCGATCAGCTCGGTCAACGACGGCTGGTACAGCTACGTCCTGCCGGGCTTCGTGCTGGCCTCGGCGTCGATGGCCTACGTCGCCCGCCTCACCCGGACCAGCCTCGCGGAGAACATGCGCGCCGACTTCGTCCGTACGGCGCGGGCCAAGGGGTTGCCGGAGCGCACGGTCGTGGGCAGGCACGCGCTGCGCAACAGCCTCATCCCGGTGGTGACGTTCCTCGGCGCCGACTTCGGTGCGCTGATGAGCGGGGCGATCGTCACCGAGGGCATCTTCAACATCCCGGGGCTCGGCGGTGCGGTGTTCGAGGCCGTGAGATCCCAGGAGGGGTCGCTCGTCGTCGGCATCACGACGTTCTTCATCTTCGTCTACATCTTCTTCAACCTCGCGGTGGACGTGCTCTACGCCGCCCTCGACCCGAGGATCCGCCTTGACTAGAACCAGTCCCGCCTCCGGCCGCAGCGACGCAGAGCCTGCGGCCGACACCGGAGTCGACACACAGAGCGCCCCGGAGACCACCGCCGCCGCGGGCGGGTCGATCGCGCAGGCGGGCCTGTGGAGCGACGTCTGGCGCCAGCTCCGTCGCGACCCCAAGTTCCTGTTCGGCGCCGTCGTCGTCGCGATCTTCACCGTGATGGCGATCGTCCCGCAGCTGTTCACCCGCATCGACCCGCGGGTCTGCGACCTGGCACGCAGCAGGCAGCCGCCGAGCGCGCAGGCCTGGTTCGGCTACGACGTGCAGGGCTGCGACTACTACGCCAACGTCATCTACGGCGCCCGGGTCTCGATCAGCATCGGGCTCTACGTCGTCCTCGGGGCGCTGGTCATCGGCCTGGTCCTCGGCGCTCTCGCCGGCTTCCGCGGCGGCTGGGTGGACAACCTGATCGCGCGCATCGCCGACATCGTCTACGGGCTGCCGCTGATCCTCGGCGCGATCATCATCCTCTACCAGTTCCAGGGCCGCACCGTGCTCGTCGTCGGCTCCGCTCTGCTCGTGCTGCTCTGGATGACGCCGATGCGGCTCGTCCGCTCCAGCGTCATCGCGGTCCGCGAGGCCGACTACGTGCAGGCGGCGCGCGCGCTGGGCGCAGGCGACCGACGGCTGATCCTGCGCCACATCCTGCCCAACGCCCTCGCGCCGGTGCTCGTCTACGCCACGATCAGCGTCGGGGTGATCATCTCCGCCGAGGCCACGCTGTCGTTCCTCGGGGTGGGCCTGCAGCTCCCGTCGATCTCCTGGGGGCTGATGATCGCCGAGGCCCGCAACTACCTGCGGACGTCGCTGCATCTGCTGATCTTCCCCAGCATCTTCCTGACGCTGACGGTGCTCGCGTTCATCTCCCTCGGCGACGCCCTGCGCGACGCCCTCGACCCGAAGCTGCGTTGACGTGAACCTTCCCCTCACCAGACCCGGCGCCGCCGGACGCGACGCCACCGGCCACCACCTGCTGGAGGTCGACGGGCTGTCCGTCGAGTTCCGCACCGACCACGGCACCGTCCGCGCCGTCCGCGACGTGAGCTGGCACCTCGACGAGGGCGAGACGCTCGCGATCCTCGGGGAGTCCGGCTCCGGCAAGAGCGTGAGCGCCCAGGCCATCATGGGCATCCTGGACATCCCGCCCGCGCGGATCACCTCGGGCGCGATCCGGCTACGGGGCACCGACATGCTCGCACTCCCGTCCGCCGAGCAGCGCGCGCTGCGCGGCGAGCAGATCGCGATGGTGTTCCAGGACGCCCTGTCCGCGCTGAACCCGGTGTTCACCGTCGGTGCGCAGATCGCGGAGATGTTCGTGGTCCACCGCGGCATGTCCAAGAAGGACGCGACGCGGCGGGCGGGCGAGCTGATGGACCAGGTCCGCATCCCCGGCGCGGCGGCGCGGGTGCGGGACTATCCGCACCAGTTCTCCGGCGGCATGCGCCAGCGCGTCATGATCGCGATGGCGCTGGCCCTGGAGCCCAGAGTGATCATCGCCGACGAGCCGACGACGGCGCTGGACGTCACCGTCCAGGCCCAGATCGTCGACCTGCTGCTGGACCTGCAGCGGGAGAACGGCATGGGCATCGTCCTGATCACCCACGACCTGGGTGTCGTCGCGGAGACGGCCGACCGCGTCGCCGTCATGTACGCCGGGAGCATCGTCGAGACCGGCGGGATCGCCGACGTCTTCGGCCGGCCCGCTCACCCGTACACCGTCGGGCTGATGAACAGCGTGCCGCGGGCCGACCAGATGGGCGGTCGGCTCACGCCCATCGTCGGGTCGCCGCCGAGCCTCGCGGCCATCCCACCCGGGTGCTCGTTCCACCCGCGCTGCCCCCGGGCCCAGGCCGTGTGCACGACCGACGCCCCCGCGCTGCGCGAGGTCGGCGACGGCAGGCGCAGCGCCTGCCACTTCGCGGAGGAGGTTCTCGGTGCCTGAGACCGTGAGTACCACGAAGGCCGGCCGTCAGGTGGACCGCACCGGGGAGCCACTGCTGCGGGTGTCCGGGCTGGCCAAGCACTTCCCGATCCGCTACGGCATCCGACGCAAGGTCGTGGGCCAGGTCCGCGCCGTCGACGGCGTCGACCTCGACCTCTACCCGCAGGAGACCGTCGGGCTGGTCGGCGAGTCGGGCTGCGGCAAGTCGACCGTCACCAAGGTGCTGCTCGCCCTGGAGAAGCCCACCGCGGGCCAGGTCTTCTACAAGGGCCAGGACATCTTCGCGATGGGCGCCGCGGAGCTGCGCAGGCTGCGGCGGCAGATCCAGATCATCTTCCAGGACCCCTACACGTCGCTGAACCCGCGGATGACCGTGGGCGACATCGTCGGGGAGCCCTACGAGATCCATCCCGACGTCGAACCGAAGGCCGGACGCCGCCAGGTCGTGCGCGACCTGCTCGACCGGGTCGGGCTCAACCCCGACTTCGTCAACCGCTACCCGCACCAGTTCTCCGGCGGCCAGCGTCAGCGCATCGGCATCGCCCGCGCGCTCGCGCTCAAGCCCGAGATCATCGTGTGCGACGAGCCGGTGTCGGCGCTCGACGTCTCCGTGCAGGCGCAGGTGATCAACCTGCTGGAGGACCTGCAGGAGGAGTTCGGCCTGTCCTATCTGTTCATCGCGCACGACCTGTCGGTGGTGCGCCACATCAGCGACCGCGTGAACGTCATGTACCTCGGTCGGATCATCGAGACCGGCACCAACGCGGAGATCTACGAGCAGCCCTCGCACCCCTACACCCAGGCGTTGCTCTCGGCCGTGCCGTCCCCGGACCCGGCGCTGCGGGCGGCGCGCCAGCGCATCGTGCTACAGGGGGACCTCCCCTCGCCCGCCGACCCGCCCTCGGGCTGCCACTTCCGGACCCGCTGCTGGAAGGCCCAGGACATCTGTGTCACGGAGTACCCCGCGCTGACCGACCGCGGCCAGGGCCACCGCTCGGCGTGCCACTTCGCGACGGCCGCCGACGTGGTCCAGGGAGTGGAGGGGGAACCGTCGCTCGACGATCCGCTCGGTCCGCCGAAGGTGTAGCCCCCGGGTTAGTGTCCCCCCGTGACTTCGCTCCCTGGGCGCCGGATGGTGCTCGTGCACGCCCATCCCGACGACGAGACGTTGACGACCGGCGGCACGATCGCGCGTCACACGGCCGAGCCGGACACCGCCGTCACGCTCGTGACCTGCACGCTCGGTGAGCAGGGCGAGATCATCCCACCGGGGCTCGCGCTGCTCGGCCCGGACGCGGCCGACCAGCTCGGCGGCTACCGGGCGGGGGAGCTCGCGGCGGCGTGCGCGGCGCTGGGCGTCACCGACCACCGCTACCTCGGCGGCATCGGCCGCTGGCGCGACACCGGGATGGCCCTCGCGGGCCGTGGTGTCCGCGCCGCCACCCCCGACGTGCTGCACCCGCGGGCGTTCGCGGCCCCGGAGGCGTTCGACGAGCAGGTCGACGCGCTCGTCGACGTGCTCCGCGAGACCGAGCCCCAGGTGGTGGTCACCTACGGACCCGACGGCGGGTACGGCCATCCCGACCACGTCCGCGCGCACGACGTCACCGTGGCGGCGGTGACCCGCGTCGGAGCCCCGACACGGGTGGTCTTCACGGTGGTCGCCCGCTCCACCCTCGACGCCGGGCTGGCCGGCCTGGCCGACGCGCCCGGGCTCCCGTTCCGCCTGCCCGCGCCCGACGAGCTGCCCAGCGTGACCGACGCCGACGTCCACACGACGCTCGACGTCGGCGGGGTGCGGGGTGCCCGCATCGCGGCGATGCGCGCGCACGCCACGCAGATCGCCCTGTGGGGGCAGTCGGACGACGGGCACGATGCCGACGTGAGGGCGTTCGCGATGAGCAACGGCGTCGCGCAGCCGCTGCTCGACGTGGAGCAGTACACGGGCGGGCCGCCCGGCGATGACCTGTTCGCGGGCGTCGAGCGGTGACGAGCCGGGCGGCGAAGGAGCGGGCGGCGAAGGACCGGGCTGCGGAGATCGCGCCGCGGGGGGAGTCCCGCGCGGTCGGCGTGGCGGCGCTCGGCCTGCTGCCCTTCGACGGCGCGCTGCTCGGCGCGTTCGGGGTGGCGTTCACGCCGATGTACACCGACGGGGTGCCGGTGCCGATGGGCGTCGCGCTGACGGTGTTGATACTGCCGTGGCTGGTGCTGCGGGCGGGGGAGATCGACCCGAGGCCGGGTGCCGCGGGCGCGCCGTTGATCGCGTGGTTCGGGGTGGTCGCCGTGTTGGCCGTCGGAGGTCCGGGCGGCGACGTGATGCTGCCGGTCACCTGGCAGTCCGGACTGCTGTTCCTCGGCGGCGCGGGCGCGGGCCTGTGGGCGCTGCGGCACATCGTCAACGGCGAGTACGGGAGGGGCGGGGCGTAGCCGCCGTTCTGGGCGGAATGTCAGTGGCGACAGGTAGCTTCTCGCCATGCCCTCGACGCTGCACGAGACACTCGTCGAGATGTTCCGTCATCGGCCGCCATTGGCCGCGGAACTGCTGGCAACGGTGCTGGGTGTGCAGCTTCCGCAGTTCTCGCAGGTGCGGCTGGAGCCGGCGGAGTGCGTCGATCTCGTCCCGACGGAGTACCGCGCGGACGCGGTGCTGGTGTTGACCGACGCCCAACAGCCGGTGCTGGCAGTGGTGCTCGAGGTGCAGCTCGCCCGAGACGCCGACAAGCGGTGGAGCTGGCCGGTGTACGTGACGACGCTGCGGGCGCGTCTGCGATGCCCCACGCTGCTGCTGGTCCTGTGCGTCGACGCCGCCACCGCGTCGTGGGCGGAGGCTCCCATCGAGCTCGGCAACCCAGATGCGCGCATCCCGCCACTGGTACTGGGGCCGCAGAGCGTGCCCGTCGTGTCCGACGTCGGGGCGGCCACCGACGCTCCCGAGCTGGCGGTGCTCTCCGCGATGGCACACGGGGCCGAGCGGGCCGATGTGCTCGACGCGCTGATCGGGGCACTCGACACCATCGATGTGCAGCACGCCGCGCTGTACCTTGAACTCGTCCTCGCCGCGCTACCGAGAGCCGCGTACCAGCACCTGGAGGCCCTGATGTCCACCGACACGCACGAGTACCTGAGCGAGTGGGGACAGGAGATCCTTTCTCAGGGCAAGGCGGAGGGCGAGGCGCAGGCCGTGCTCGCTGTGCTCGACGCCCGCGGCGTACGGGTCCCGGAGAGCGCTCGCTCGCGGATCGCCGAGTGCCGCGACCTCGACCTCCTCGACAGGTGGATCCGTCAGGCGGTGACGGTCGACTCGGTGGACGAGTTGCTGTGCTGAAGCCGCAGTCGGTGGAGGCCGGCCGCCCCGGCAGGTCTCAGCTCGGCGGCACGAGGTAGCGGTAGCGGTGGTGCTCGGTCCATCCGGTGCGGGCGTAGAGGGCACGGGCGCCCGTGTTGTGCAGCGCCACCTGCAGCACCCCGAAGCGGGCTCCGTGCCGACGTCCCCAGGCCGCGGCGGCCGCCACCACCGCGGTGGCCAGGCCGCGGCGGCGCGCGGCGGGCACGACCTCGAGCCACGACAGGTGCAGGTGGTCCTCCACGACGGTGGCCCGGATCTGCCCGACGGCGGTCCCGGACGGGTCGCGCGCTAACCCGAACGCCGTCCGCGGCGACCCGCCCGGGTCGAGCACGTGGCGTTGCGCGCCCGACGGGGTGGCGCCGTGCAGGCCGAGCGCCCCCCAGCCCGGGCCGGGACGCTCGGGGAGTGTGATCGTCCACG
>JAKDLE010000156.1 GCA_030453005.1 Pseudonocardia sp.
GGCGATCATGACGAGCCAGGGTCCGGGCCACGGAGAATTGGCCAGCAGGATCCGCGGTGAGCGCAAAGGGCGACCTGCGCGTCGATAGCTGAACGTAGGCGGAGACGCTGCGTGCCCGCCGGTGATCGGTTCAGCCGTCGCGCAGGGCGGCCAGGAAGGCCCGCAGGTCGGGGGGCCGTCGGTCGCGATCGCATGCACCCGGCGGAGGTCCAGCTCGGCGTAGGCGTGCACGACCAGGTTGCGGAACCCGGCGGCACGGGCGAGGCGGGCGGCGAGCTCGGCGTCGACGACGCCGGCCGCGGCCAGCGTGCGAAACGCGTCGCCGTAGGGCGGTGGGCTGCCGAGCCCGAGCCGGACGCAGGACGAGACGGCCAGGTCGATCACCACCTGCACGGCCTGCCAGAGGTGCAGGACCACGGTGTCGGTGGCGGCGCTCAGCGGGGTGAGTGCCGCCGGGTCGGCGGGCAGATGATCGGCGACCCGGTCGAGGTGGCGCGTCACGGAGGCGGCGCGTTCGGCCAGCAGCTCCCGGTCCACTCCCGTCATCGCAACGCCGCCAGCACGTCGTCGTGCGCCGCGCGGATCACCGGGCCCACGTCGCACCAGTAGTGCACGGCGTCGAGCCGGAACCGCAGGAACTCACCCGGCGGGCGTTCGAGCAGCGCCACGCCGTCGCGGGCGGCGCGGAAGCGCAGCAGTGCACTGGCCCGCCGCAGGTCCACGACGTCGACGGCGTCGGTGCGCAGCACCCCGGTCAGCGCCGCGACGAGCGCGGCCGGGTCGGTGTCGTCGTCGGCGAGCACGCCGATGTCCCAGTCCGCGTCCAGAGCGCCGTCGCCTCGCGCGCGGGACCCGTGCAGCACGGCGAGCGACGCGCCCGACGCGGCCGGGTGCTCGCGGAGCAGTGCGGCGAGGGCCTCGACGGTCACGCCGCGCAGCGTACGCGGATCACCGGGCGGCGTCGGTGTCGTCCGCGGTGAGCCGGGCGATGGAGGCCAGCGGGATGGGTGCCCAGGTGGGCCGGCTGCGGGTCTCGTAGAGCAGCTCGTAGACGGCCTTGTCCAGCTCGTAGGCCCGGAGCAGGGCGCGGTGCTCGCGCGGGTCGGTGCCTGCGCGCAGCGCGTAGCCGTCGCAGAAGGCGCCGCGGTTGCGCTCGGTCCACTCGTTGGCCCGCCAGACGAGCTGCGAGTCGTGCTCGACGTCGACGAACGTTCCCGGCTCCCACTGCATCAGCTGGTGGAACGCGGCGTAGTCGAAGGAGCGCAGCATCCCGGCGACGTCGCGCAGGAACGAGTCCGGCCGTACCCGATCGGCGAGCGTCGCGGCGGGCTCGCCCTCGAAGTCGAGGACTAGCCAGCCGTAGGGCGTGCGCAGTGTCTGGCCCAGGTGCAGGTCGCCGTGCACCCGCTGGGTCGGCAGCGGGGCCGCGAGCTCGGCGACGGCGTCGTAGACGGAGCGGATCGCGTCGACGTGGGGTGCCAGCGCGGGCACCTCGGCCATCGTGAGGTCGAGCCGTGCGTGCCACAGCGTGGCCAGCTCGCGGGCGTCGCGCTCGGTGACGCCCAGCGCGCGGCGCAGCTCGTCGTGCACGACCCCGATGGTCTCGCCGAGCCGGGAGGCCTCGCCCGCGAAGTCGCCACCCACCTCGTCGGCGCGCAGGTCGCCCTCGGCGAGCAGGTCACGGACGCTGGCCAGCGCCATCGCCCAGCCGTCGGCGGAGTTGGCGGCGAAGTCCTGAACCATCCCCAGCGTGGCGGGCGCGCCGTCGACGGAGCCCTCGACGGCCCCCTGCAGCGCGGCCACCTCACGGCTGTCGACCGAGCGCAGGGCCCGGTGCAGCTCCAGGTCGGGGTTGATCCCCGGGACGACCCGGCGGAAGACCTTGAGGATCGACCGCTCGCCCCACGACACCGAGGTGTTCGACTGCTCCACACCGAGCACCCGGCCCGGCGCGTCCTCGGCGAGCTCGGCGCCCGGCTCGAAGGTGAACCGGATCCCGCCGACCGTGCGCCCGCGGCGGAGCGCGTCCAACAGCCAGGCGGTGACGTCGACGTCCCACAGCCCGTCGTAGGCGACGAGGCCCTCGACGCGGCCGATCGTGACGTGCTCCAGCTCCCCGCGGATCTGCTCGCGGCGGCCGAGCAGGAGCTGGTAGTGCTGCACGGGGGAGCCGTCGTCGAAGGACACGGCGAGCAGCAGGTGGTCGAGCAGCGGCTCGCCGACCTCGAGCAGCGGGGTGCGCGCGGCGATCTCGACCGACCGCAGCGGGCGACCCTTCGCGGCGAACCAGCGCTGCTGCGGCAGCCAGTCGGCCAGCAGCGTGGGGAGCACCGACGGCGTCATACGGGGTCCTCCACGGGGGTGATCGAGAACCAGTAGAAGCCGTGGCCCGGCAGCGTCAACAGGTAGGGCAGGTCGCCGATCCTCGGGAACGGGACGCCACCGGTGAGCTCGTGCAGCGTGCAGCCGACCCACGCCGAGAGGTCCAGCTCCACCGGCTGCGGGAAGCGCGACATGTTGTTGACGCACAGCACCGCGTCGTCGCCGTGGGAACGCACGTAGGCGAGCACGGACGGGTTGGTGCCGCCGAGCTCGTGGTACTCGCCGAGGCCGAACGCCTGGTGCCGCTTGCGCACCTCGATCAGGTGCCGCGTCCAGTGCAGCAACGACGTCGACGAGTTGAGCTGCGCCTCGACGTTGACCGCCTGGTAGCCGTAGAGCGGGTCCATGACGATCGGCAGGTAGAGCCGGCCGGGGTCGGACATGGAGAACCCGGCGTTGCGGTCGGGGCTCCACTGCATCGGGCTGCGCACGGCGTCGCGGTCGCCGAGCCAGATGTTGTCGCCCATGCCGATCTCGTCGCCGTAGTACAGGACGGGCGAGCCCGGCAGCGACATCAGCAGCGCGGTGAACAGCTCCAGCTGGTTGCGGTCGTTGTCCAGCAGCGGCGCGAGCCGACGCCGGATGCCGATGTTGGCCTTCATCCGCGGGTCCTTGGCGTACTCCGCGTACATGTAGTCGCGTTCCTCGTCGGTGACCATCTCCAGCGTCAGCTCGTCGTGGTTGCGCAGGAAGATGCCCCACTGCGCGCCCGACGGGATCGCGGGCGTCTGCGCCAGGATCTCCGAGATCGGGAACCGGTTCTCCCGGCGCACCGCCATGAAGATCCGCGGCATCAGCGGGAAGTGGAACGCCATGTGGCACTCGTCGCCGCCCACCTCGGGGTCGCCGAAGTACTCCACCACGTCCGAGGGCCACTGGTTGGCCTCGGCGAGCAGCACCCGGCCCGGGTACTCGACGTCCATCACCTTGCGGCAGCGCTTGAGGAACTCGTGGCTCTCGGCGAGGTTCTCGCAGTTGGTGTCCTCGCGCTCGAACAGGTACGGCACGGCGTCGAGCCGGAACCCGTCGATGCCGAGGTCGAGCCAGAAGCGCAGGACGTCGATCATCGCGTCCTGCACCTCGGGGTTGTCGTAGTTGAGATCGGGCTGGTGGGAGAAGAAGCGGTGCCAGTAGAACTGGCCGCGCACCGGGTCCCAGGTCCAGTTCGACGTCTCGGTGTCGACGAAGATGATCCGCGCCTCCGCGTAGCGGGAGTCGTCGTCGGACCACACGAAGTAGTCGCCGTAGGGGCCCTCGGGGTTGCGGCGCGACTCCTCGAACCACGGGTGCGTGTCCGAGGTGTGGTTCATGACGAGGTCGGTGATCACGCGCAGCCCGCGCTTGTGCGCCTCGTCGAGGAAGTAGACGAGGTCCTCCACGGTGCCGAACTCGGGCAACACCTGGCGGAAGTCACGGATGTCGTAGCCGCCGTCCCGCAGCGGGGAGTCGTAGAACGGCGGGAGCCACAGGCAGTCGACGCCGAGCCACTGGAGGTAGTCCAGCTTGGACGTCAGGCCGCGCAGGTCGCCGGTGCCGTCACGGTCGGAGTCGCAGAACGCGCGCACCAGCACCTCGTAGAAGACCGCGCGTTTGTACCAGTCGTGGTCGACGTCGAGGCTGCGGGCATGTCCGTACTCCTCGGCGTCGTGCTCGACGACGACGCCCGGCTCGACCTTCTCGCTCATCGCCTGCGAGGTTAATCCGATGCCCGACGATGCACAGCCCGTGGCGCGCGTAGGTATGCTGGCATACATGAAGCGGACCACCGTCAAACTCCCCGAGGATCTCGACCGTGAGATGCGGGAGGAGGCGGCTCGTCGTGGACTGACCCTTTCGGACTGGACCCGCGAGGCGATCGAGGCGCACCTGCCGCACCAGCGCGGGCACCGCAGGCTGCGCGCGCTCGGTGCCGGCCGGAGCGGCCGATCCGACGTGTCGTCCCGGATCGACGAGATCCTCGCCGCTGAGCTCTCGCCGCACGAGTGACGAGTGCGCGAAGCACCGTCGTCGTGGATGCCGGCCCGCTCTATGCCTACGTCGACGTCGACGACGAGCATCACGGCAGGTGTGCTGCGTTCCTGTCGACCTACGCTGGACCACTGGTGGTGCCTCAGCTCGTGATCGCCGAGGTCGCCCACCTCATCGAGCGGCGGCTCGGTAGGCATGCGGAGCTGCTCTTCCTGGCCGACCTGGTGGACGGCGCGTTCCTCACCGAGCCGGTGCGCCCGTCCGACTGGGTGCGGATCGCCGAACTCGTCGCTCGATACCGCGACTTTCCGCTCGGCACGACCGACGCATCCGTCGTCGCCTGCGCCGAGCGGCTCGGTGTCACCGCGATCGCCACCACCGACCACCGGCACTTCTCCGTGATCCGGCCCGACCACGTCGACGCCTTCGCGTTGCTGCCGTGATCACGACGCCTCGGCTGAGCTGAGGCGGCGACCCCACGTGGCGGCCGGTGGTCAGACGCGGAGGTGCGTGACCTCGGGCGTGTCGACCAGTAGCGGGCCGAGGTCGTCCGGGTCGGACGTCAGCACCAGCGAACCGGGCACGACGAGCGCCTCCGCGGCGACCAGCGCGTCGGCGGTGTCGCGACCGCCGGTGCCGCCGAGGAGCTGCCCGGCCCGGCGCCCGCCGACCCCTCGGTGGGCGCGGTTCCGGTCGACTTCATTCGTGCATGGGCGTCGAGAAGGTCTCGTTGAGTCTCGACGCCGAGCTGCTCGCCGAACCGAGCGCCGCCGAGTACGACCAGAATTGCTACCGCCGGGCGGGGTCTCGGGTCGGTAACCACCACCGTCAGCGGGTCGCCCCGTTTGCCCCGTTCGGGCTACCTTGGCCCAGCCCGAAACGTCGCATGGATGGGGTCTCCTCTTGTCCGCTTCGCGCTTGACTCGTCGCGAGCTCTTCCGCTACTCACTCACCGGAGCCGCGGTGGTGGCCGGGGGGACGCTGCTCTCCTCGTGCAGCACGACCGACCCGGGTGGGAGTCCGAGCGCCGGGCTCACCCAGCGCGTGGAGCAGGGCCAGCCCGTTCGGCTCGCGATCGCGAACGAGCCGCCCTACACCCAGCTGCTGCCCAACGGCGAGATCACCGGCGCGGCGCCGGACGTGGCCAAGGCCGTGCTCGCGCGGATGGGCATCGAGAACACCGAGGGGGTGGTCACCGACTACAACTCGATGATCCCCGGCCTGAACGCCGGTCGGTGGGACATGGTGACCGCGGGTCTGTTCATGGACGAGGAACGCTGCGCCGAGGTGCTCTACTCGGCCCCGGTCCTCGTCTCGACGGAGTCGTTCGCCGTCCCGCCCGGCAACCCCCTGAACATCACGACCATCCAGGACGTGATCGACAACCCGGACATCGCGATCGCCGTGCTCGGCGGCAGCTACGAGCTGCGTGCGGCCCAGAACCTGGGCGTGCCCGAGGGGCAGCTGCAGACCTACCCGCTGGCGCCCGACGCGCTGTCGGCGCTGTCCGCCGGGCGGGTCGCCGCGGTGCTGCTGCCCACCTTGTCCCTGAAGCAGATCCTGAACGAGCAGGGGGGCGACTTCGTGGTCACCCCGCCGCTCGACGCGATCCCCAAGACCGGCTCCGGCGCCGCGTTCAGCCGGTCCGACGAGGACTTCCACCGCCGGTACAACGCCGAGCTGATCGCGTTCAAGGAGACCGAGGAGTTCGCCGCGATCCTCGAGAAGTGGGGCTTCGACGCCGAGGCGGCCCGGACCACCACCACCGAGGAGCTGTGTGCCGTCGAGGCCTGACGGCCCCTCACGTACGCCGGGTCACGCCGGGGTCTCCAGACGTCGTTCGAGCCTGCGGAGCGCCAGCGCCGTGGGGTAGCTCGCGGCGAGGAAGATGAGCCCCGCGAGGGTCAGCGGCTCGAGGTAGTTCAGCGTGGAGCCCCCGATGGTGGTCTGCGCCGTGAACAGCAGCTCGGGCACCGTGATCAGGTAGAGGAACGGGGTCTCCTTGAACATCGAGACCGCGTAGTTCCCCAACGACGGCAGCACCGTGCGGACCGCCTGCGGCAACACCACGTCCGACCACACGAAGCGGCGGCTCAGGCTCAGCGCGGCCGCGGCCTCCCACTGCCCGGTGGGCACCGCGTCGATGCCCGCCCGGTACACCTCGACGTAGAAGCAGGCGTAGTGCACCCCGAGCGCGAGCACTCCCGCCGTCATCGGTGAGAGCGTCGGACCGAACCCGGGCAGCACGTAGAACAGGATGAACAGCTGCAGCGGCAGCGGGGTGCTCCGGACGATCTCGATGAACACGGTGAGGACCTGGGTGAGGACCGGCACCCGGGCCTGCCGGACCACCGCGAACACCAGGCCGAGAACCGCGGCCAGGATCGTGCCCAGCACCGTCGCGACGAGCGTGTACTGCACGAAGGCGAGCAGCAGGGTCGGCAGGATGTCGAGGGCGTAG
>JAKDLE010000157.1 GCA_030453005.1 Pseudonocardia sp.
GGCCGCGCCGGTAGAGCTCCGTGTGGAACATCGTGCCGACGCCGTTGCCCTCCAGCCGGTCGACGTAGAGCACGTCGGTGCCGACGGGCACCGCGAGCTGCGCGGTCTCCCGCAGCACCTCGCGCAGCTCCCCGAGCACCGGCAGCGACAGCTCGCGCAGCATCAGCCGGTCGACGGCCAGCTGCCCGATCTCGAACAGGCGCAGCCCGAGCCGGTAGCGGCCGCTGCGGGAGCGCTCCAGCATCCCGGAGGCGGCCAGCGCCGCCAGCATCCGGCACGCCGTGCTCTTCGCGACGCCCAGCTCCGCGGCCACGCGGGTGGCGCCGAGCTCGGCCTCCCGCTCGAAACAGCCGAGGACGGCCATGGCGATGGAGACCGAGCGCAACGGCCCGTCGTCCCGCTCGGGGTCGTCGGCGGTGCGCCCCGGCCCGGCCACGGCGGGGCGACCCGGCCGCGCGTCGGGGTCGGGGTCGGCGTCGGGGTCCAGCACGCCCGCGGCCAGGATCGCCTCGTCGAGATCCGTGATCGTCATGGGCTCAGCCCTCCCCGGTCATGATTGCCACTGCGCTCACGACTCCCACTGGGGGAACTCGTCGGGCGGCGGCACGTTCACCTCGGTGACCCGGTTGCGGTAGGACACCAGCGCCGTCTGCGCGCCGTCGCGCACCTTGACGCGGATCTCCTCGGTGTTGAGCGGCTCGCCCGGGTCGTAGCCGTGCGCCCAGGTGGCGAAGGCACGCATCGGGCCCGAGTGGGTGGCCGCCAGGATCCGCTGCTCGCCCCGGTTCTCGGCGATCAGCCGGTGGAACCCCCGCCAGAACCGGCGCACGCACAGCGCGGGCGGTTCGAAGTACATCAGCGGGATGGTCAGCCACATCTGGATCGGATCGGCCCCGCCCAGCTGCACCCGGTAGAACCGGTCGATCTCGACGAGCCAGCGCGGCCGCTCCCCCGCCGCCATCCGCTCCAGCTTCTCCATCGTCGACTGGTACTGCCGGAACGCCGAGGTGACGTCCTTGAGGCCGTCCGGGGTCCAGACGCCGAAGTTGCGCAGCTCGGGGATGGCCTCGGGCTCGGTGAGCTCGATCTGCTTGCCCCACATGTCCATGCCGTCGCACGCCCCGTTGTAGAGCTGGACGGCGGTCTGGCGGGCGCGGTTGGTGTCGGCGTGGACCAGACGCACCGTGTCGCCCGCGTCCCAGCGCCGGGCCAGCTCGTGCCCACGCCGGTGGGCCTGCCACCCGCCCATGGGCGTGAGGCCCGCATCCGTGGAGTAGCCCTGGGTGATGCCGTGCCGGATGATCGAGATCTCGCAGACGAACCGCTCGGTCGCCCGCCGCTGGATCGGCGCCGCGACCTCCTTGCCGCGCGTGGCCTCGGCCAGCGCCGGCGTGAACGTGGCCCCCTCGTGCTCGACGGTCGGGGCAGGCGGGGCCGCGGTGGCCCCGCGCTCGCGGAACCGGCGCAGGTAGAGCGGGGTGTCGTCGACGGTGGTGGAGGCGCCGCCGTTGCTGCTGCCGTTCGTCGCCTGCGTGGCGCCGTGGCGCTCGCGGTACCTCGCGAGGTAGTTCGGCGCCTCGTAGCGGTCGAGCTTGCGGGGGTCGTTCGGTGTACTCACAAGACCTCCCGGCCTGCGGCGGCCCCCGGACGGCGCTGATCAAGGCGCAGACGTCGCTTGTCGATCTCCATGGACGACGCCGGCGCCTTGATCGACGCGGTTCGGACGGCGGGGTCGCGGCGCGGGCCGGTCACGAGTGCACCGTGAAGAAGCGCTCGTTGACCTGGCGGTGGTAGTAGAAGATGGCGCGCCCCATCTCCTCCTCGGTCCACGTGATCGGCTCGAAGTCCGGGTCGACCCAGTAGCCGCCGGTGAACAGCTCGTTGCGGTTGCCGACGGGGTCGAAGAAGTAGGTGGTGTAGCCGCGGGTGACGCCGTGACGCGTGGGCGCCACGTCGATCTGCACCCCGTGGTAGGCCAGCGTGTCGGCGGCGTCGCGGATCGCGTTCCACTCGTCCACCCAGAACGCGAAGTGGTGCAGCGCCCCGTTCGGGCCGGTGATCACCGCGATGTCGTGCGGGGTGTGGCTGCGCTCGAGGAACGCGGCCAGCTGGTGCCCGTCGTTCGCCACGATCTGCTCGGTGAGCCGGAACTCCAGCACATCGGTGAAGAACGCCGTGAACGCCTCGACGTCCTCGGCCATCACGAACACGTGGTCCAGCCGCGGCGGCGCGATGCCGACGAGGTCCTGCGGCCGGGGCGGCGGATTGGTCCTCGGCAGCATGTTGCCCAGCCGCTCCATGCCGTGCACCAGCTCGACGAGGTGCCCCGACGGGCTCTCGAAGCGGATCGCCTCGCCCCAACCCGGGCCCAGCTCGCGGGCGCCGTAGCGCTTCACCGGCACGCTCGCGGCCTGCAGCCGCTCGGTGTAGTAGTCCAGGTCGCCCTGTTCGGCGACCTTGAACGACATGTGGTCCAGGCCGTAGGTCGGCGCCTGGCGCAGGACGACCGAGTGGTGCTCGTGCTCGTCCCAGCACTTGAGGAAGACCTGGTTCTCGGTGCGGGCGGTCTCGATCAGGCCGAGGACCTCGGTGTAGTAGGCGGTGCACAGCTCGAGGTCGGGGACCCGGATCTCGACGTGCTGGAGGCGAAGGATCCGATCACTCATGTGTGCATCCTCAGAAAGCGCTGCGCGACGATGTTCTCGTAGTAGAAGAGCCCCTTGCCGAACTCCTGCTCGGTCCAGGTGATGATCTCCTGGTCGGGGTCGACCCAGTAGCCGCCGGTGAACACCTCGTTGCGGATGCCGAGCGGGTCGAAGAAGTAGATGGTGTTGCCGCGCGTGACACCGTGGCGCGTGGGGCCCTGGTCGATCTGCACGCCGTTGTAGGCCAGCGTGTCGGCCGCCTTGCGGATGTGGTCCCAGTCGTCGAGCCAGTAGGCCCAGTGGTGCAACGCGCCGTTGGGGCCGTTGACGATGGCGATGTCGTGCGGGGAGTTGGTGCGCCCGGCGAGCCAGACCCCGAGCTGGTGGCCGTTGCCGTCGAGCACCTGCTCGGTGAGGCGCAGGCCCAGCACCTCCTGGAAGAACCGCGCCGACTCGCCCACCTCCTCGGCGTTGACGAGCATGTGGTCCATCCGGGGCGGCGCGATACCGGGCAGATCCGGCGGCGGCACCGGCGCCGGGTTGTGCTTGCCGAGCACGTTGCCGGTCTTGTCGACGTCCCAGACCAGCTCCATGATCTGGCCCGAGGGCACCTCGAACCGGATCGACTCGCCCTGGCCGACGGCCTCGCCCCGGGAGACGCGGCTGACCTGGCAGCCGTAGTCCGCGAGCTTCTTCTCGAAGTCGTGGAGGTCGTCCTCGGCCTCAACGCGGAAGGTGAAGGAGTCCATCCCGGTGCGCGGGTTGTAGCGCATCCGCAGGGAGTGGTGGTCCTCCTCGTCCCAGCACTTGAAGTAGGCGGTGTCACCGAGCTCGGGGTCGACGGTGCGCTGCACCTGTTGTAGCCCCATGACCTCCGTGTAGTAGGCGGTGGCGAGATCGAGATCGGGTGTGCGGACGTCGATATGGGCGAGGCGGAGGATCCCCACGACACTCAGCTCCCGGGGTTGGGCGGCTCCTTGACGGCTCGACGCTAGCCCGCATAGCGTTCCGCAAGGAAGACATCGCGTTCCACATACCAGAACGGAGCGAGGCGTGGCGGACCCCCTCGACATGCGCTCGGCCGTGGCCGAGTACGTCACCGCGCTGCACCGCTCCTACCTCGCGCAGGCCGACACGTTCCCGCCCGCCGTGCGCGGGGCGATGCCGTTGCTCACCGGCGGCCCGCTGACCGTCGCCGCCGTCGGCGCGCGCAACCTGCACCTCCTCGCCACCCGGGAGGCCCTCGGCCCGCTGCGCGGCCAGGAGGTGTCGCTCGACGGCTCGCTGCCCGGCCTGGCGTGGTCGCTGCGGTTCTACGACCCGGTCGTCACGCCGTCGCTCGGGCTGGTCGACGAACGCGACGCCCCGGCGTACGCGGAGGTCAAGCACGCGCTGGGCGTCACCACGGTCGCCTACCACGTCGTGGCGCAGCCCGGCTCGGGCCTCACGCCCCACCACGCCGGGCACGTCGGCTCCGGGCTGGCCGCCCGGCACTCGTCCGCCGCGCGCGACTTCGAGGCCATCCGCAGCCGGGTGCGCGGGCGCGAGGGTCTCGTCGACGAGCTGGTGGGCGCCGCCTCCGCGGGCCTCCCCCGCGCCCAGGCCCTGCTGGCGAGAGCGATCGCCCCGCACAACGCCGCGGTACTGGCACTGGCCGACGCGCCGGACCCCGACCCCGACGAGGTGCGCAGGGCGCTGCTGGACTCGGTCGGCGGCCGTCGGGACTGGACCCCGAAGGCACCGCGGTGACCCCGCCGACGGGGGGTGGGCGGTGACCGACACGACGCTGTCGACCGTGCGCAACGCGGCGCGGCTGCTCAAGGCGTTCCTCACCCGTGAGGAGTCGATCGGGGTCTCCGAGCTGGCGCGGCGGCTCGACCTCGGCAAGTCCAACGTGCACCGGCTGCTCACCACCCTGGTGGCCGAGGGGCTCGTGGAGCAGGACACCCACACCGGCGGCTACCGGCTCGGGATCGTGATGTTCGAGCTGGGCGAGGCCGTGAAGGTGCACCTGGACCTGCACGCCGCCGCCGGTCCCGTGCTCGCGCACCTGAGGGAGCAGACCGGGGAGTCCTCGCAGATCGGCGTGCTCGACGGCGACGAGGTCGTCTACGTCGACCGGCTGGAGAGCGCCCACTCGCTGCGGTTGTTCACCGAGACCGGGCGACGGGTGCCCGCGCACTGCACCTCGAGCGGCAAGGTGCTGCTGGCGCACGGCGCCGAGTGTGTGCGTGAGGCGTTCCTGGCCCGTCCGTTGGCCCGGCTCACCCCCCACACGACCGTCGATCCGGCGGCGCTGCGCGACGAGCTGGCCACCGTGCGCGCCCGCGGCTGGGCGGAGGCGATCAACGAGCGGGAGATCGGCGTCGCCAGCCTGGCGGCTCCGGTCCGCGACCTCCACGGCGACGTCGTGGCCGCCATCAGCATCGGCGCACCGGTGGCACGGTTCGGCGCCGTGGCGAGGCGGCGCATCGCCGGAGCGCTCGTGGAGGCGGGCGAGGCGGTGAGCCGCCGTCTGGGCTGGAACCCGGAGTCCGCGCCCCGGAGCCGTGAGGCGTGACGTTCCGGTGGACGGAACGCGCACCGTGACCGACGGCCCCCGCCCCGACACGATCAGCAGCGAACACCGACGAATGGGAACACCGACGACTGGGAGCACCACATGCCCGTGACCGACGCACCGGCGAAGGCCCGGGCGCTCTACGACGCCCGGCGCACCCGGGTGCCGATCCCCCCGTTCACCGACGCGGACCCGAGCCTCGGGATGGCCGACGGCTACGCCGTGCAGCGGGAGCTGATCTCGTTGCTGCTCGCCGACGATGACCGGATCATCGGTCACAAGGTGGGCCTGACCAGCAAGCCGATGCAGAAGATGGTGGGCGTCGACTCCCCCGACCATGGCCCCGTGCTCGCCTCCACCGTCTACCGCGACGGCGACACGATCCCGCTGGACCGCTTCATCGCGCCCAGGATCGAGGCCGAGATCGTGTTCGTGCTCGGCGAGCGGCTGGAGGGGCCGGGCGTCACGGTGACGCAGGCGCACGCCGCGATCGCGGGCGCCGTCGCGGCGATGGAGATCGTCGACTCGCGGATCCAGGACTGGCGGATCAAGCTGGCCGACACCGTCGCCGACCTCGCCTCCAACGGTGCGATGGCCGCCTCGAGCCGCATCATCGCGCTCGACGGCCTCGACACCCGCCTCATCGGGATGACGATGACCCGCAACGGGGAGCTGGTCGACACCGGCGCCGGGGCGGCCGCGCTCGGCGACCCGGTGGCGGTCGTCGCGTGGCTGGCCAACGTGCTGGGCGAGAACGGCGTGGCACTCGAACCGGGTCACGTGATCATGACCGGGGCCCTGCACGCCGCCGTGCCGATGACTGCCGGCGATGTCTTCCGCGCCGAGTTCGACCGGCTCGGCCCCATCACCGTGCGGGTAGGAGCCTGATGGACACCTCGGAACTGGCCGCCCGCCTGACCAAGGCCGTCGCCGACCGGACCGCGATCGACCAGCTCTCCGACGACGTGCCCGACCTCGACCTCGCGGGCGGCTACGCCGTGCAGCGGGTGCTGCGCGACGGCGCCGGACCGCTGGTGGGGTGGAAGCTCGGCGTCACGAGCCGGGCGAAGCAGGCCCAGGTCGGCGTGTCCAGCCCGATCTTCGGCTTCCTCGCCGGAGCGAACGCCCTCGACCTGGGCGAGCCGCTGGACACCTCCGCCCTCATCCAGCCCCGCTGCGAGCCCGAGATCGTCTTCGTGCTCGGCCGGGACCTCGCAGGCCCGCACGTCACCGCCGCCGACGTGATCGCGGCGTCGTCGGGGGTCGCCGTCGGCATCGAGGTGCTCGACTCCCGCTACCGCGACTACCGCTTCACCATGGCCGACGTGGTCGCCGACAACACCTCGGCGGGCCGGTTCGTCGTGGGCACGCCGGTGCCGCCCGCGGGAGTCGACCTGCGCCTGGTCGGCGTCGTGCTGGAGCACAACGGCGAGGTCGTGGGCACCGCGTCGGGCGCGGCGTCGCTCGGCCACCCGGCCGCGGCCGTCGCCTGGATGGTGCGCGCCATGGCCGCCGACGGCGAGGGGCTGCGGGCGGGTGAGCTCGTGCTGTCCGGTGGGCTCACCGCCGCCGTGCCCGTGGGCCCCGGTG
>JAKDLE010000158.1 GCA_030453005.1 Pseudonocardia sp.
TCGGAGAAGAAGCTGATGTGGCGGGGCCGGTCCCAGGACTCGCCCGGGACCGGCCCCACTTCGTGGTCGATGCGTGGCTAGGCGGCGTGGGCGGCGGCCAGCGCCATCGCCCGCAGCCCGTGGCGCTCGAGGTCGTGCGCGGCGTCGGCGTCGGCGAGGGTCTGCGCGGCCGAGGTCACCGCGTGCAGGACACCGCCGCTGGTGATGTCGGACCCGGAGATGAAGTGGGCCAGGATCGTCGCCTGCTGCTCGGTGGTGAATCGCAGCGCCTTCCCGACGTGCTCCAGCGTCGCGGCCGGGTCGGTGATCGCGACCCCAGCGTCGCGGGTGATCTCCGCCAGCTTCGCCCGGACGTAGCCGTGGTCGAGGAACGTGGCCACGGCGTCGCGTGCCTGCTTGACGACCAGGTCGAGCACCGCGTCCTGGGTGTCGGCCGACCAGCGCACCACGCCGTCGGACAGTCGCCCGCCGAGGTGGACCTCGCGGACGGCGTCCTTGGTGATGGTCATGCCGTTGTCGCAGACCTGGACGGTGAGCTGCGGGGTCAGCGAGAACGAGCCGTGTCCGGTCTCGGAGTTCGACACCACGAACCCTGCGAACACCACCGGGTTGTCCGCGCCGCGCGCCCCGGTGAACGGGCTGCGGTACCCCGCGAGCAACTCGGGGGCGTACTCGGCCACCTGCGGGGCGCGAACCTTGACGTACATGCGGCGCTCGGTGAGGTCGCAGCTGGCGATGTCGACCGGAACGCCGGCGGTGCGGACGCCTTCGAGGGCGGCCATCAGGACGTCGAGGTTGTCGACCATGCGGTAGGAGTCCGACAGGAACGCCCGCGCCACCCCCGTGCCGCCGTCCGGGTCGTGCAGCCCGCGGACCAGGAATCGGCGGTCCGGGTCGTCGGCCAGCCAGGCGTTGACGTTGGCGTCGTAGAGGCCGGGCTGCTCGGCGCGCAACCGGCGCAAGTAGGGCAGCGGGATACCCAGCTTGTCTGCGATCCCGGCGTCGGCCGTCGCGGTCGGGCGCAGCACGGTCTCCCCCACCGTCACCCCGTCCGGGGTGAGGCGGGGTTCGCCGACCCCGATCAACCGCAGATTGCCGTTGTCGGCGCGGAGGTGTCGGGCGGGGGCGACGACGTCGAGCTTCGCTCCGTGCTGGGCTTGCAGCAGCGCGACCAGGTCAGCGACGGACGCGTTGCGCGTGGTCAGAACGGTGTCGGGCGTGGTCATGACGACTCCAGGGGTTGCGGATGCGCCGCGCGAATCAGCACGGCGACCCCACCCACCGGTGGGGCATTGCTGCACGGCCCGGCGGCGAGGCGAGGGCGGAGGACCCACGTACTCGCTCGATCGACGCGGAACCGCCGTTCGCCCTTCGTCCACATCAGCCCCGCGGTGACCGGCGGTATCGCTCGCATCGGGCGGGTGATGTGGCCCTCCGCAGCGAGCGACGACGCCGGGCAAAGTCGCATGCCCCACCGGTGGGCGTCGTGGATGCCGCGACGCCCAGGTTGACGATCGAGTGCCGATCTGAGCGGCACCCAGAAGGACACCTTCCGCCGCCGGGTCCGCGACGCCCTCGCCGACACCGGGCAGCACAGCTGCGGCACCGTCGGCAAACCGGCGCGCCTCTACCCCAGGCGCGCCAACGATGAGCCAGACATGCGCTGATCCGCGACCCGCACCACACAGGGCCCGGCGGCGCGCCCGCTACCCGGACGGGTGACGTCGCGTCCGGGTGCGCAACATCGCGTCGGCCCGGCACGACAAGCGGATGTGCTCATTCCTCGGAACGGAGTCGTGCTCGCACTGACGGTCATCGGTCTAGTCGCCGGTTGCGCCTCTGCGCCGATCGACGACCGCTCCGCACGGCCCGTGGTCGGCTCGCCGGGGGCCGCGGCCCCTCCGTCGCTGAGCCCGTCCGGGCCACCAACTGTCGCAGCCAAGGCGGACCGACCGCCGGAGTCGGCTCCGACGCCGCCGGAGCCGACCGGCCGGATCTCGTTGATGACCTGCGACGGCGCCACGGTGACCGCCGTGGAGATCGACGCCGCGACCGGGGAGCTCAGCGCCGAGCACGTCTTCCCGCTGCACGGCGGGTTCATCGACGGTTCCGATGTCCGCACCGACAGCTCCTACAACTGCTACGCCGACTCCCCGGTGCCACCCCAGGCCCTGCGCCGGACGTTCACCAGCGACTTCACCCGGGTCGCGGCGACGACGGTGATCGGGTTCGACCTCGTCCAGTACGTCATATCCCTCGACACCGACGGCAATCCGGAGCAGCACGCCGTCTACGAGGGCGACCAGAGCGGTTGGGCCGATCCACCCCTGTTCGACGACGACGACGACCTGCAGTGGCGTCGCGACGTCCCGTTCGGTATCACCGACGGTGAGTACACCCCGGGACAGATCGAGATCTGGACCGCGGCAACCGGCGGCACTCCCCCGCTCACCGACAGCGCCCCCCGGCGCGGCCCCGACCGCCTCCGCCCCTACGTGCGCGGCGCGGACGGAGCCACCCGCGTCTGGCTCGGCGACAGCCTCAACCTCGACGACCTCGTCCCGGGCAACCCGGCCGTGGACGGCTGGCCCTCTCCCGGGGGCTCGTTCACCGCGTCCTGGACCTACTCGCAGGACGCCGCCCTGGTGTCAATCACGGACTCGGCCGGCCGATCGTCCGGGTACGACCACGTCGACTGCCTGCCGACAGCATGGCTCGACGACCACCGACTGCTGTGCACCGGCAGCCCCTTCAGCGACGCAGCTACCGGCGTCGGCATCCTCGAAGTCCGCGGGAACAGTGGCCCACCCACCGTCGAACCGGTGCCCGTCCGACAACCCGACGGTCTCCTCGGCGGCGGCGCGGCGTACGACGGCGAGCACCTCTACGACGCCGTTCCCGCACCCGAAGCCACCGCGGCAGCCGTGCTGGGCGGAACCCCCGACCAGCCGGTACTGCACATCATCGACATCGAGAGCGGCGAGGACCTCCGGCTCATACCCTTGGCCCCCGGTCGATGGCGCGCCCTCGGCTGGGCGTGAGGCGACCACCGCAGAGCCCGGCGCACCGAGGACGAGCGACCGATCAGCCGGACACGCGCTGATCCGCCGCCCACACCGCATGCCGGGCGACCCAGGCCGGGGTGCGGTTGCCGGGGTGGGTCAGCGGGATCCACTCCCGCCGTGAGCCACGGAGCACGACCCCCCGCGGCCGCCCGTACTCACCGCCGGTCGTGAGGACGCACCGCTCGGCACCGGTGATCGCGGCCAGGACGTCGGCGGCCTCCTGCCCGAGCGTGACGATGCGCGGAGCCTGGGAGCCACCCAGCTGCGCGAGCAGGGTCGACCGCTCCTCGACGACCGCGCGACGGACCAACTCCCGCGGTGGCGGTCGCGGCGGAAGCTGCGCCGGTGCGAGCCCGGTCCGCTCGGCGAACGGCTGATACACCGTCCGGATCCGTTCGCCCTGCGAACCGGCGCCGCCCTTCACGAAGTACGTCGGCAGGCAGTCGGTGAACAACGTCGCGGCCGGTGCGACCCCGAGCGGGTCCAGGACGTGCGCGACGACGTGCCGCCCGGAACCACCGTTACCGCCCGCGGCGCCGACGGTGCCCCAGGCGTCGCGCCATCCGACGGCGTCCTTCCAGATCTGACTCCGTTCGGCCGCATCGGCGCCGTCCCAGAACACGGTCGGCTCGTCGTCCACGGCCAACGCCCCGACCGTCGCCGAGCCGTCCGGCAGTGCCCACCTGACATGCAGCGCGCTCGGGTACACGCCCAGGACAGCGAGCTCAGCCAGCCCGTCAGGTTCCCGGGGCGGACGACGGGAGGCGACCCGACCGAACGGAAAGCGGCTCACCGCACCACTGACAGGATCTCGGAGCCCATTGCACACTGCGCCTTGCCGTGGAGCGGAGCGATCGCGGCGACGTCGACCGACGAGCAATGGCGGACGGTGATCAGAGCCGAGTCGTCGAGAACCTCGTCGAGAAGGATGTGAGTCATGTGCCGACCTCCTGTGGAGGAGCCCGCATCAGACCATCGCAGCTCGCCTGCCGCGCATCGAATGACCCGATCGGATGACGTAGGCGATGGGGGTTCACGACGGAGTGATACGAAACCCGCCGCCGAAGCCGCCCTGGTACAACATTCGGCATGCGCGCTGAACCCGGCCCGATCGATGCCGCGTTCGTCGCGCGGTGGAGCGGTGAGTACCCGCTGAACCAGACCGAGCGTCACCTGCTCGACGTGATCGGCCCAGGCGTCGCCGAGCGAGGCTACTTCAGGCGCGACGACCTGATTGCCGTCGGCCGATGGAAGAGTGCGCGGTCCCTGAGCCGCTTGAACGCCAACCCCGACGGCGACATCGAGGACATCACCCGGGCGGCCCTTGCCTCACCGGACCGGCTCAAGCACCGGCTCCTGCACCTGCTGCACGGAGTACGCACGCCCATGGCGAGTGCACTCCTGACCATCTGGGCCCCGGCCAGGTTCACTGTCATCGACTTCCGGGCGATCGAGACCCTCCAGGCCTGCGGCGAGCTGACCGACCCGGACCCGCTCTACCAGCCCTACGTGGCGGTGTGCCGGACCATCTCCGATCGCGTTGGCACGGACCTACGGACCCTCGACCGGGCTCTGTGGGCGTGGAGCAAGCAGCGCGGCGGATCGAGCGAGCCCACCGACGACGGAGCCGCTGACACCGTCGCTCTCGTGGCGACGATCGAGGACTGACCGGCCACAACGCCCGCGCTGCGGCGCAGTCACCGGTGTCGCCGCCCATCTTGATGTCCGTAGTCGCCCCGCCTGCGACGGCCGGTTGCCGAACGCAGGTGGCACCACCCGCACGCCGGGCACCGGTACCACCCCTTCTCCTTGCGGCCCGGGATCCGCCCACCGGTGGCGTCGTCGCGCCGGATGTGACGTGCTTCCCGCAGGGCGCGCTCGGCCGCGGCTTCGTCGGGATGCCCCCGCTTGCCCGACGAGCAGAACGGATCCGAGGGGTCGAGCAGGGTGCGTGCGTAGCGGGTCATCGACGTGGGCCTTCCGGGTCGTTGTGGTCGAGCTGTGCGGGATGCAGGCCGGACACCTGCAGGAAATCGGTCCAGCCGAGCCAGCTCTCCAACCCGTCGCGCAGACGCGCGACCTGGTCGAGGTCGAGCACCGCGAAGCCGGAGATCCGCTCCGGACGCGTCCGGACCGCGCAGAGCGCGAGTTCCGGGACGACGCCGCTCCCGGTCTGAGCCTTGACCAGCCCGGCCCCCGCCCTCGAGACGGGGCGGACGGCGGGCAGGGCCCGCTTCCAGGTGACGTCGGGGGACGCAGCGACGGTGCCAGTGGCCAGTCCGGTGGCCTCCAGCGGGTCGAGCACCTGCCGGGCGGCGCGCACCCACGCACCGAGGTCCTCCGCGATCCGCCGCACCTGCCCGGGGGTGAGCGGGAGCTGGACGATGTCGGCCGACCCGACGCCCCCGACGATGAGCAACAACCGCAGCCGATGACGCCCCGGTGACATGTGGGCCATGACGATGCCGTCGTGGACCTCGTCGCGCAGCAGGGCGTACGTCGCGACCGTCCGCCCGTGCTGGCCCGGAGCGTGCAGCGGGTTCCCGCTTCCGGCGCATACCGTCCCGGGCGAGCTGCGGTGTCGGTGGAAGGTGCCGTCTACGCCGACTCCGTTGACCTTTCCGCATACCGCACAGAATCCCTGCGCGACAATTTGACGCTTATTCGAGTGGCCGCAAATAGACATAGATTGGACCCTTTCGCGATTGGCAGTGGGTGGTGATCGAGGCCGGGCGACCCCTGCCCGACGTGGACGGGAGAAGAGTAGGACGACCCTGCAGGGCTGGTCAACCACGGTTCGGGGTCGCACCGGCGCCCTCGTCGCCGCCGGTGACGGTTCGACCGAAAGTGCACGGGAGATTCGCAGTGCCTTATTCGCTCGCGATTCAGACGACCTCGGAGAGTGCGAACCATCATTGGGACTTCGACAAGGCGATACATTTGGCCAAGTATCTATTTCGCGTTGAATGTTTCAGCCGGTCGGGGCGCTGACAGCGGGGCGAAGGTGCGGTGGGTGGAGGTCCGCACGGGTCCCAGGCCGGCGGGTTCCTGCACAGCGACGGACATCGGCGCCCGCTCGAACGCGGCCTCCACGCCACCGTCGCCAGACCCCGATCGAGCAGGCCACCGGCCGGGGATGGGCATACGCCGACCTTGAACGGGACTTCTGTGGCCGGTGCAGTTCACTCGATCGGAGCAGTGGCCACGGAGCGGCCCGCCACCATGAGCCACCTCATCGTGGCGCGCTGCGTGCGAGAGAGATGACCCCCAGGCCTCCCTATTGTGTTCGTGATGGCCGCGCGGCCCGGTGGACCGACGTCACGACCGAGCGCGTCCGGCCCACCCCGGGCGGTGCCGCCTGGGGGTTGCAGGACCAGCCCAGCCCGGGTCCGTCCGACGAGGAGGAGGAGCGATGAGCAGATCTGGAAGCTCGAGCTCGAGCTGGAGCAGCGGCTGGCTTGGCGTCGACTACGGCGAGGAGAGCCACGGCTTCGTCGACCTCACGCCGGGTCCCGGCGGCGAAGCCGACGCCCTGATCCACCGGCTCGCGAGCGACGGTGAGGTGTACAGCTCGTTCCGACTGCGGCTCGACCCCGAGCACCGGCGTGTCGATCTGCTCGAGAACGTCAGCGCCGAGTTTATGGCGGTCGACGATGAGGACGAGGATGACCTCGATTGGGGCTGGACGGTCGACGCGACGGCGTCAGTACCCGCCGATCTCGTAGCCCT
>JAKDLE010000159.1 GCA_030453005.1 Pseudonocardia sp.
GGGGGTGTGGGATGCGCCGAGCGTCTCGCCCGCGCGGTGCTCGACTCTCCTGCAGACCCGCTCGACCACCCCACGCCCGTCGCCCGCCAGATGGACCAGCACCCGGCGGCGGTCGACCGGATCGGTGCGCCGGAAGGCGAGCTGGGCGGCCACCAGACGGTCGACGACGCGGGTGGCCGTGGGGGCCGGGAGGGCGGTGTGCGAGGCGATCTCGCCCATGCTCCGACCGCCGCCGCGGACGAGCATGAGGAGTACCCGCCAGCCGTCGCGGCTGACTCCCTCCGCCGACGTGGCCGGGGACAACGCGCTGGCGAGCGCGCGGTCCAACCGGTCCAACAGCTCGACCAGACCTGTCACCGGTGGCGCCGGGGTGTACACCGACCCCGGCGCCGTACGACTTCGTGGCTGAGACACGGTGACAGACTGTACGTCCTCGACGCTGCTCGTGCCGCTGTTCGTGCAGATTGAGACGCTGCGGCCCCCGTCCGGCCGGTGCGGATCGTCTCAGCGCGTGAACACGATCTTGCCTGCGGTCTCGCCGTCGAGCATGGCCCGGAAGCCGTCGGCGGCCTGGTCCATGGGCAGCTCCAGGCCCACCTCGGGGACGATCCCGGCGTTCGCCACGAACGACAGCAGGTTCGACAGCTCCTCGCGCGTGCCCATCGTCGAGCCGACGACCCGCAGCTGCAGGAAGAACAGGCGCTGCAGGTCGGCCGGCGGGTTCGGGCCGCTCGTGGAGCCGGAGACCACGATGATGCCGCCGGGCTTGAGCGCGCGCATCGAGTGCGACCAGGTCGCGTCGCCGACGGTCTCGAAGACGGCGTCGACCTTGCCGGGCAGCCGCTCGTTGGAGGGGAACACGGCGTGCGCGCCCAGCTTCTCGGCCACGGCCCGCTTCTCCTCGGTGCGGCCGGTGGCCCAGACCTCCATACCGGCCGCACGACCCAGCTGCACCAGCGCGGTGGAGACACCGCCCGACGCGCCCTGCACGAGCATCCGCTGGCCGGGGCGCAGACCGGACTTGGTGAAGAGCATGCGGTACGCGGTGAGCCACGCGGTGCCCATGCAGGCGGCCTGCACGGCGGACAGGCCGTCGGGCTTCGGGATCGCGTTGCGGGCGGGGACGATCACCGTGTCGGCGAAGGTGCCCTGGTGCTTCTCGGTCAGCAGCGTGCGCGTGGGGTCGAGCGTCTCGTCACCGGACCACGCCGGGTCGCCGATCACCGAGTGCAGCACGACCTCGGACCCGTCGGGCAGCGTGCCCGCGCCGTCACACCCCAGGACCATCGGGAACTGCTCGGGCTTGATCCCGACGCCCCGCAGCGTCCAGAGGTCGTGCATGTTGAGGCTGGCGGCGCGGACCGTGACCGGCACCCACCCCTCGGGGGCGTCGGGCTCGGGGCGCTCACCGACGGTGAGCGAGTCGAGCGGGGAGTCGGTGTTGGGTTCTGCGGCGTAGACGGCGAACATGTCACGAGACCCTAGTGTGGATCCGGCCCGGCTACTGTGTCGGCTGGAGGAGGTGTGACCCGTGGCGAGTGCGCTGGCGGACTGGTACGACGCGGTGGAGCTGTGGGTCACCCAGCTCGCCTTCCCGCTGCAGGTGGTGCTCGCCGTGGTCGTGGTGCTGCCGCTGTGCTTCCTCGCCGCCGTGCTGCTCGACCGGGTCTCCGAGTTCGTCGTCGACCGGGCCCGGGGCGACCGCAGCTGAGTCAGGCCGTCGCCGCGGCCAGCGCCGGGAGCACGTCGGAGCAGCCTGCGTCGAGGAGCAGCGTGGCGAGCCCGTCGCCTCGGGTGGCGCCCCGGTTGACGATCACCACCGGCACGCCGAGCCGATGCGCGTGCCGGACGAACCGCAGGCCGGACAGGACGGTGAGCGACGAGCCGGCGACGAGCAGCACCCCGTTGCCCTCCAGGGCCCCGACCATCGCGTAGGCCCGGACGACCCGCTCGCGCGGCACGTTCTCCCCGAAGAACACGACGTCGGGTTTGAGCACCCCGCCGCACGCCGTGCAGGACGCGAGCCGGAAGCCGTCGGTGGCGTCGAGCTCGGCGTCGCCGTCGGGGGCCGTCCCGACCGCCACGTCGACGACGTCCGGGTTGAGGGCGTCGAAGCGCTCCTGCAGGTGCCCGCGCGGACTGCGGTGCCGACAGCCCAGGCACACGACGGTGTCGATGCGCCCGTGCAGGTCGATCACCGCTCGACTGCCCGCCGCGCCGTGCAGCCCGTCGACGTTCTGCGTGATCACCCCGTGCAGGACGCCCGCGTCCTCCAGCGCCGCGACGGCGTGGTGCCCGGCGTTGGGCACGGCGTGCGCCATCCGGGCCCAGCCGAGGTGGCTGCGCGCCCAGTAGCGGCGCTGCGCGGGCTCACCGGACACGAACTCCTGGTAGGTCATCGGCGTGCGGCGCGGCGAGCCCGGGCCGCGGTAGTCGGGGATGCCGGAGTCGGTGGACAGCCCCGCTCCCGTGAGGGCGACGAGCGGGCGCCCGGCCAGTACGTCGAGCAGACGGTCGAGCGGTCCGGCGAGCAGGTCCACGACGACGAGGGTAGCCGCGTCGCCCCCGGTTGTGGCCTCCGTCGGCGCCCGGATCGGGTCAGCCCGGTGGGACCGCCCAGGACGGCGGGCGCTTCTGCGCGAACGCGGCCATGCCCTCCTGGCCCTCGTCGCCCGCGAAGAACCCGGCCGAGAGCTCGGCCATCGCCGCGAACCGCTCCCGCATCACCGGGGACCGGTCGGCGTGCAGCATCGCCTTCGTGGCGGCCAGCGCACCGGGCGCGCCGAGCCGCAGCATCTCGGTGTAGCGCGCGGTCTCGGCGTCGAGGTCGTCGGCGGGCACCGCGGAGTTGACCAGCCCCACCGTGACGGCGCGGTCCGCGTCGAACGTCTCCCCGGTGAGGAACAGCTCGTGCGCGGCCCGGGGCAGCAGCCGGGGCAGCACCGTCACCGAGATGATCGCGGGCACCACCCCGATCCGGACCTCGCTGAACGCGAACGTGGCGTCCCGGGCGGCCACCGCGATGTCACAGGCGGCCACCAGCCCGACGCCACCCGCCCGCGCCGGGCCCGCCAGCCGCGCGACCACCGGTTTCGGCGAGGTCCAGATCCGCTCCAGGATCGCCGGGAACTCGGTGACGCCCTGCGGGCCCGAGCCGCCCGCGCCCCGGGCCTCCTTGAGGTCCATGCCCGCGCAGAACACCCGTCCGGTGTGGGTGAGCACCACGACGCGCACGGCGTCGTCGGCGATCGCGGTGTCCAGGTGGGTCTGCAGCTCGCGACGCAGCTGCGCGGAGAGCGCGTTGCGGTTGTCGGGGGAGTCCAGGGTGATCGTCGCGACGCCCGCCGCGACGTCGAGGTGCACGAGCTCGGCCATGGGGCAACCGTATCGGGACGGCGACGGCACCCGCCCACGACCGGACGCTCAGGCGAACCGGGACCGGAGGTAGGAGGAGGTCGCGTCGTCAGCCGGGAAGAACGACTCGATCGCCGCCTCGTCGAGGGTGACGTCCAACGGCGCGCCGAGCACCGACACGGTGCTGAACAACGTCAACTCCTGATCGGGATGCCGCAGCCGCAACGGCAGCACGATCCGGTCCCGCGGCTGGGCGCCCGGGTCCAGGCCCTGCTCCCGGCAGTACCCGACGACCTCGGCGAGCAGCCCCCGCAGCCCCGTCGTGGCCGACCGCTCCGCCTGCCGCCGCAACCGCGACACGAGGTGCGCGGCGTACTCCTCCAGGTCCGCCACGTGCGGGGCGAGCCCCCGCGGGTGCAGGCTCACCCGCAGCACGTTGACCGGCGGCTCCAGCAGCACCTTATCGACGAGGTCGGTGAGCAGCGCGACCGCGCGGTTCCCGGCCAACAGGTTCCACATGCCGTCCACGAGCAGGGCCGGGTAGGGCTCGTGCCCGTCGAGGATCCGTTTCAACGAGCCGCGGACCTCGGCCATCTCGGTGTCGTCGAAGCCGTGGTGGGTGTAGGCCGGGGCGAAGCCTGCGGCGGTCATCAGCTCGTTGCGTCCGCGCAGTGGCACGTCCAGCTCCTCCGACAGGTGCAGCACCATCTCGCGGCTGGGCTGGGAACGACCGGTCTCCAGGAAGCTGAGGTGCCGTGCGGACACCTCCGCGGCGAGGCCGAGCTCGAGCTGCGTGAGCCTGCGACGCCGTCGCCAGTCGCGGAGCAGCGAGCCGAACGCGGTGGCGGTCGCAGCGGTCATGGCCGGGGACGGTAGTGGCTGCGGCGGCCCGGTTCGATGACCTCGCGGGTAATGGACCGGCGGCGGGAGGGCGTGCACCCTTCGAGCCATGGACCTGCACACCGCGATGCCCTTCACCGCGCTCCTCGGAGCGACGGCGGTCGCCGTCGCCGCCGACGAGGTACGCCTCCGGCTGGACTGGGACCCCACGCGCTGCACCGCGGGCGGGATCCTGCACGGCGGCGCGCTCGTGGGCCTCGCCGACGCCGCGGGTGGACTGTGCGCCTACCTCAACCTGCCCGACGGCGCGAGCGGCACCGCCACGATCAGCTCGGCGACCAACTTCCTGCGCGCCGTGCGGGAGGGCCACGTCGAGGCCGTGGCCCGCCCGCTGCACGCCGGGCGCAGCGTGATCGTCGTGGACGTCGAGGTCCGCGACGGCGCAGGCCGCCTCGTGGGCCGGACCACCCAGACCCAGGCGGTACAGGCGGTACAGGCGGTCAGCTCGGCTTGACCTGCGTCCACTCGTTGGTGATCTTCACCCCGGCGCGGGCGAACAGCACGCTCACCGGGCAGCGGCGGGCCACCTCGTCGCGGAGCCGGTCGAACAGGTCGGCCGGGGCGTCGGTGGTGATCTCGGCGGTGATCCGCAGGTCCTGGAACGTGGCGTCGTCGCTCTCGCGGCCGGTCGTCATCGTCGTGGGGTTGAAGTCGGCGGCGACGTCGAACTCGACGGCCTCGATGGTGATGCCCAGGTCCTTGGCGACGACCTGCGCCGTGACCTGGTTGCACGAGCTCAGCGACGCGAGGGTGTAGGCGAGCGGGCTGGGGTGGGCGTCCTGGCCGCCGAATGCGGGGTAGGCGTCGGTCTCGATCACGTAGTCGGCGCCGGAGACGGCGACGGTCTGCGCGACCCCGGTACCTTTACCGTGGACGGCGAAGTTGACGAGCGGCATGGCTGATCTCCCTGATGAAGACGTGCGGGGGCGCCGGAAGCGGCGAGGGGGAAGCGACAGGCGGGGTCAGCGACAGGCGGCGGTGCACACGCGCAGCAGGTCGACGTGCAGGCGGCGCACGAGACCGGGATCGATCGTCACAGTTGCACAGTGAACTACACGCCGTCCGTCGCTGCCACCCCGTCCCCTCGGCAGGATGACGGGATGACCCCCGGCGACGACGCGAGCCCGGTGCTGTTGCACGTCCCCCACGCGGGCACGGAGATCCCCCCGTGGACCCGACCGCACCTGCTCCTCGACGACGACGCCCTCACCGCGGAGGTCGCGGCGCTGACCGACCACCGCACCGACGAGACCGCCGCGGCGGCCGCCGACCACGCCCGGGTGCGCCCCTGGCTGCTGGTGAACCCGGTCTCGCGGTTCGTCGTCGACGTGGAGCGGTTCCCCGACGAGCGCGAGGAGATGTCGGCGGTGGGGATGGGTGCGGTCTACACGCACGGCACCCGCAGGCAGCGGCTGCGCGGCGACGACGCCGCCCACCACGCCGCCCTGCTCGACGCGTTCTACGTGCCGTGGGCGGCGGCCGTCGAACGGACGGTGGAGGAGCGGATCGCCGCCACCGGACGCGCCGTGCTGCTCGACGTCCACTCCTATCCGCGCGAGCCGCTGCCCTACGAGCGCCCCGGCGACGCCCGCCGACCGGCCGTCTGCCTGGGCACCGACGCGACGCACACGCCTGCGTGGCTCGTGGAGTCCGCACGGCGGGCGTTCGGTGCGGGCGTCGCGCTCGACACCCCGTTCGCGGGCGCCTACGTGCCGCTGTCGCGCCACGGCAGCGACGAGCGGGTGCTGTCGCTGATGGTCGAGATCCGCCGCGACGTCCACCTGGCCGATCTCGCCGGGACGGGCCGCGCGCTGGCGCGCCTGGTCGACGCGGCGTCGTGAGGTCGGCGTCGTCGAGCGTCGCCATCCCCCGCCGGGCGCGGGGAGTTCACCCGGAACTCGGGCGGCCAGCCGCCCGGCATCAGGCACACTGCTCCCGTGCTGTTGACCATCTCCACGACCGCGCGGCCCGCCACCGACCTGGGGTACCTCCTGCACAAACACCCCGACCGGGCGCAGGAGTTCGCGGTGACGGCGGGGCGGGCGCACGTGTTCTACCCCGTCGCCCGTGAGCAGGAGTGCACCGCGGCGCTGCTGCTCGAGGTCGACCCGATCGCGCTGGTCCGCGGCCGGACCGCGGCGCCGGGGTTCGCGCTGGGTCAGTACGTGAACGACCGGCCCTACGCGGCGGGCTCGCTGCTGGCCGTGGCGTTGGGCGCGGTGTTCTCCACGGCGATGAAGGGGCGCTGCGCCGCACGCCCGGAGCTGGCGGCCACCCCGATCCCGCTGGCCGTGCACCTCCCGACGCTGTCCTGCGACGGCGGGGCCGCACTGGTGGAGCGGCTGTTCGCGCCGCTGGGCTGGACGGTGACCGCGCGCCCGGTGCCACTGGACCCGGCGTTCCCGGAGTGGGGCGACTCGCGCTGCCTCGACACCACACTGACCGGCACGCTGCGGCTCGCCGACGCCCTCACCCACCTCTATGTGCTGCTCCCGGCGCTCGACGGTGCGAAGCACTACTGGGTCGGCGAGGAC
>JAKDLE010000160.1 GCA_030453005.1 Pseudonocardia sp.
GACGTTCGGGGGCTCGGTGTTCGGGCGATCGGTCCGGTCGACGCCGTCGCGCGAGGACGGGGTGCCCGACGCGGGACGTGCGTCGGTAGCGGCTCGGGGGGAGGACATCGTGAGCCCAGTGTGCCTGGGGCGCAGGCTCAGACGGAGCGCAGGGCGGGTGTGATCTCGTCGGCGGCCGGTGCGTCGGCGGCCGGGTGCTCGACGAGTGCGAGTACCCGGTTCGCGAGGAACCGGGCCGTGCGCACGGTGCTCCCGCCGCGGGTGGTCTCGGCGACCTCGACGACGCCGCGGGAGTGTGTGATCCCGACGCGGCGGCCTGCGCGGGTGGCGGTGATCTCGTACGTGCGCGTGGTACCGCTGCCGGCGTCGATGACGATCTCTACCCGGTCGCCCTTCATGGCTGCCTCTCCTGTGCGTACCGCTGAATTCCGGGGGCGGCGCCGTCGGGGGACGACGCCGCCCGTCGCAGCCGCGTCGACGCGCGGCGGGAATGGGTGTCCGAACCGGGCGCCGGTCGCCTCTCGGCGCGTGGCGCACCCGTAGGTGGCGATGTGGTGGGACCCGGGGACACGGATCGCCCGGCTCGGACTCTTCTCTCAACCCCTCGAAGGCCGGTTCTGTTCCCGGCGAGAGGTGTCCGAACCGGGCGCTGGTCGCCTCGCGGCGAGTGGCGCATCGTGGCTCCAGCCTGGCGGCGGTCACAGGGCCGTCGGTCACAGGGCCGCCAGCACCCCGTCGGTGAACGGGGGCCACGCCTGCACCGACCACTCGGCGAAGTCGCGGTCGGTGAGCACCACGCACGCGGCTCCGGCGTCGGGGTCGACCCACAGGAACGTGCCCGCCTGCCCGAAGTGTCCGAACGTGCGCGGCGAGCTGCCCGCGCCCGTCCAGTGCGGCGACTTGCCGTCGCGGATCTCGAACCCGAGCCCCCAGTCGTTGGGCTTCTGCCGCCCGTAGCCGGGCAGGATGCCGTCGAGACCGGGGAAGGCGACCCGGGTGGCCTCGTCCAGGGTGTGGGTGAGGACCGGCGCCTGCAGTTCGGCGACGAACCGGGCCAGGTCGGCGGCGCTCGACACGGCGTCGGCGGCCGGTGAGCCCTCCAGCCGCGTCGACGCCAGGCCGAGTGGCTCGCACACGGCCTGGCGCAGGTACTCCGCGAACGGCATCCCGGCCGCCTCGGCGACGGTGTCGCCGAGCACCTCGAACCCGACGTTGGAGTAGATCCGCCGCGTGCCGGGTGCGGCCTGCACGGTGCCGTCGGAGAAGGAGAGCCCGGAGGTGTGCGCGGCGAGGTGGCGGACGGTGGAGCCGTCGGGGCCCGCGGGCTGGTCCCACTCGACGGCGCCCTCCTCGACGGCGATGAGCACGGCGTACGCGGTGAGCGGCTTGGTGACCGAGGCGAGCCGGAACTCGCGGTCCTGGTCGCCGACGGCGGCGAGCACGGTGCCGTCGCGTGCCACGACGGCCACGGCGACGTCGTCCACCGGCCAGTCGAGCGCCGCGTGCACCGCATCCTGGAGGTCGGCCACGTCAGGCGTCGCCGTAGACCGGGATCGCCGCGCCGCTGATCGGGGCGGCGTCGGGACCGCAGAGGAACGCGATCACCTTCGCGACCGCGGCGGGGGCGACGGCGCGGGCGGCGAGATCGTCGGACATCCAGCTGCGGTTGGCCGGGGTGTCGATCACCGAGGGCAGTACGGCGTTGACCCGGATCCGCTGCCCGCGCAGCTCCTCGGCGAGCAGGGACGTGAGCCGCACGACCGCGGCCTTGCTCGTGGCGTGCGCGACCGGCGCGGCCCCGGCCACCGCCGTCTTCGACCCGACGGTGACGATCGCCCCGCCGCCGCGCGCGGCGAGCCGCGGAGCCGCGGCCTGCGCCGTCCACAACGCGGAGCCGAAGTTGGAGCGCCACAGCGAGTCGAGCGTCTCCTCGTCGAGGTCGGCGAGCGAACCGGGGGTGAACCCACCCGCCAGGCCGACCAGCGCGTCCGGGGTCACCGGCAGCGCGTCGATCGTCTCGAAGGCGGTGAGCACGGCCGCCCGGCCGGACAGGTCGACGGCCACGGCGTGCACCCCGTCGGACCGCCCGAGGGCATCGAGCCGCTCCCCGGGCCGGTCCAGCGCCACCACCGCGCGTCCGGCCGCCAGGAACTCGGCGACGACGGCGTGCCCGAGTGCGCCCGCGGCGCCTGTCACGATCACTGCATTCACGGGTCCCATCCTGCATGCTCACCGCGTGGCGCGGATACGGGTCGGCACATCGGGGTGGCGCTACCCGCCGTGGCGGCGCACGTTCTACCCCGAGGGTCTCGCGCAGCGCCGCGAGCTGGAGCACCTCTCCCGCCGGGTCGACACGATCGAGATCAACGGCTCCTTCTACTCGTTGCAGCGGCCGGAGAGCTACCGGGCCTGGGCGGCGGAGACGCCGGAGGACTTCGTCTTCTCCGTCAAGGGCCCGCGTTTCGTCACGCATCTGAAGCAGCTGCGCGACGTCGGCACGCCGGTGGCGAACTTCCTGGCCTCCGGGGTGCTCGCGCTCGGGCCGAAGCTGGGTCCGCTGCTCTGGCAGCTCCCGCCACGGATGCGTTTCGACCGCGACCGCCTCGCCGCGTTCCTGGACCTGCTCCCGCACTCGACGAGGGCCGCCGCCGCGCTGGCCGCGCGCCACGACGAGCGGCTCGACGGGCGGGCGCACCTCGTCACCGACGCCGACCGGCCGCTGCGGCACGCCGTCGAGCCACGCCACGAGAGCTTCCGCGACCCCGCGTTCCGCGCGCTGCTGCGCGAGCACGGGGTGGCGCTGGTCGTCGCGGACTCGGCGGGGGCCTGGCCGCGTTTCGACGAGGTGACCGCGGACTTCGTGTACGTGCGGCTGCACGGTCAGGACGAGCTGTACACGAGCGGGTACACCCCCGACGCGCTCGACGCGTGGGCCGCCGAGGTGGCGAAGTGGCGCGATGGGGGCCGCGACGTGGTCGTCTACTTCGACAACGACGCGAAGGTGCACGCACCCTTCGACGCGATCGCGCTCGCCGAGCGGCTCGCGGCGGGTGCAGCCGGCTGACCGCGGGGCGGCGGACGCGCGGCTCAGGCGGGGGCAGGCGTCTCCCGGGCCGCGCGGTGCGCCACCAGCATCTGCCGCCCCACCACCATGAGCACGGCGGCGACCAGCATCGTGCCCGCCCCGACGAGCCAGGCGGTGGCGAAGGAGAGGTGCGTGGCGAGGAACCCGAAGCCGACGGGCCCGAGGAACCCGCCGCCGTACACGCCGACCTGCACGATCGAGGTGGCCGCGGCGGGCGCCGAGGGGTTGAGCCGGACGACGGCGAACTGGAGCAGCCCGGGCCACGCCCACCCGAGTCCGAAGCCGAGCACGGTGCCGATCACCAGCGTCGGGACACCGGGCACGGCGAGCAGCGCCAGCCCGCCCGCGCCGAGCACCAGGCTGCCGGAGACGACGGCGACGTGGGCGCCCGAGCGGCGGTCGGCGGCCCAGCCGTGGGCGAGCCGCATCGTGAGCCCGACGAGGCTGCCGAGCGTGAGCGTGAGGCCCGCGGTGGCGGCGTCGACGCCCTGGTCCACGGCCGAGGCGACGAGGAAGATCCCCAGCGTCGACGACGACGCGGCCGCCAGGCCTGCGGCCACGGCGATCACCGAGAGGGCACCGGTGGCGCGCTCGCCGGGCGTGCGGGGTGTGGGTTCCCGGCCGGCGGTGTCGCGCGGGGCCACGGGCAGCGCGGCGAGCGCGACGCCTGCGCCGATGACGAAGGCCCACCGCCAGCCCACGGTCAGTGCGACCGCGGGCACCGCGAGCCCGGCCAGCAGCGTGGCCAGCGGGATCGCGGCCTGTTTGACGCCGAACGAGAGCCCCATCCGCCCGGCGGGGGCGTACCGCGAGAGCGTCAGGTTCGCCGAGAGCTGCCCCAGCACGTTGCACCACGAGCTGCTCACCAGGATCAGCACGAGGCCGGCGTAGGAGCGTGCGAACAGGGCCACCGCCGCCATCACGACGGCGGCGCCGACCACCGCGATCCGGCTCGTCGGCCCCGCCCCGTAGCGCTCGACGAGCCGTCCGCACGGCAGCGACGCGAACGCGCTGACCGCGAAGTACAGCGCGACCACCAGCCCGAGCCCGGCCGGGTCGAACCCCAGCTCGGCTGAGATCTGGACCGTGAGCCCGGCGGTGAGGAACACCGGCAGCACCGACACGGTGGTGGTCGAGACGGCCCCCACGACCGCCCGTCGCGCACGATTCATGTGAGCAATGCTAATCGACTCTCAGCCACGGACGCGGTGCTGCTCCCCGGCCCACTCCTTCTCCCGCAGCTCGAACTTCTGCACCTTGCCCGTGGAGGTCTTGGGCAGCTCCGCGACGATCTCGACGGCCTTCGGCGCCTTGTACCGTGCGATCCGCGACCTGACGTGCTCGATGAGCTCCTCGGGTGTCGCACTCTCCCCGTCGGCGAGCACCACGAACGCCTTGGGCCGCTCCCCGTACTGCTCGTCGGGCACCCCGACGACGGCGGCCTCCAGCACGGCCGGGTGCGACACGACCGCCTGCTCCACCTCCACCGTGGAGATGTTCTCGCCCCCGGAGATGACGACGTCCTTGGCGCGGTCCCGCAGCTCGACGTAGCCGTCGGTGTGCATGACGCCGAGGTCGCCGGAGTGGAACCAGCCGCCTTCGAATGCCTTCTCGGTGCCCGCCGGGTCCTCGTAGTAGCCCTTCATCACGTTGTTGCCGCGCATGACGATCTCGCCCATCGTCGTGCCGTCCGCAGGCACGTCGTTCATCTGCTCGTCGACGACGCGCAGCGGGTCGGCGCAGATCATGCCGACGCCCTGCCGGGCTTGGCGCGCCGCGCGCTCCTCGCGGGGGAGGCCGTCCCACGCGCGCTGGTACTGGTTCACCGAGTACGGGCCGTAGGTCTCGGTGAGCCCGTAGACGTGCACGATCCGGAAGCCCATCTCCTCCATCTGCAGGATCGTGGTCGGGCTCGGCGGGGCGCCGGCCGTCGTGATCACGAGCGGGTAGTCCAGCGTGGTGGCCTCCGGCGCCCGCATGATCGTGGTGACGACGGTGGGCGCGCCGTTGAGGTGCGTCACGCCGTGCTCGGTGATCAGCCTCCAGATCACGTCGCCGCGCACCTCGCGCAGGCACACGTGGGTGCCGCCGATCGCGGTGAGCGCCCAGGGGGTGCACCAGCCGTTGCAGTGGAACATCGGCAGCGTCCACAGGTAGACGCTGTCCGGCGTGTGGTTCGAGTGCACGATCTCGCCGAACGAGTTCAGGTACGCACCCCGGTGGTGGTACTGCACGCCCTTGGGCTTGCCGGTCGTGCCGGACGTGTAGTTGATGGAGATGGTGGCGTCCTCGTCGTCGACCGACCAGGGCAGCGGCTCGTCGTCGCCGCGGGCGAGCAGGTCGTCGTAGGTGACGCCGCTGCCGGTGCCGTCGCCTGCGCTCGCGGGGTCGCCCCCCGTGATGATCTCTTCGCCCGTCTTGAGCACGCCCGCGCCGGGCGCGCCCGTCGCGTGCAGCGCCGCGTCGACGACGAGGACCTTCGCTCGCGCGTGGTCGAGGATGTAGCGCACCTCCTCGGTGGACAGCCGCGTGTTGATCGCGACCAGCACCGCGCCCGCGAGCGGCACCGCGAAGTGCGCCACGAGCATCTCGGGGACGTTGGGCAGCAGGTAGGCGACCCGGTCGCCCGGCTCGACCCCCGAGCCCCGCAGCGCGTGCGCCACCCGCGTGGCCTCCGCGGCGAACTCCGCGTACGACGTGCGCCGATCGCCGTAGACGATCGCGGTCTTGTCCGGATAGACCTCCGCGGAGCGGCGCAGGAACGCCAGCGGCGTCAGCGGGGTGTTCCAGACGGTGGTCATCGGCAGGTCTCCTCGGGGGCGGGCGTGGGGAACCCGATCCTCTGCCCTGCGGGGCGTCGCGGCAACCGCCGCGCTACTCGACCAGCGTGATCGCCGCACGCGGGCAGGCTTGCACAGCCTCCTCCAGCTTGGGGCGCAGCTCCTCGGACGGGTTCTCGTCGAGGATGTAGAGGAAGTCGTCCTCTCGCACCTCGAACACCTCCGGGGCGATGCCCATACAGACGGCGTTGGACTCACACAGGTCGAAATCGACGACAACCTTCATGCCGACATCGTGCACCCCGTCCGCACCGCCCGTCACCGAAGGCGACCCTCACCGCGCGCCGCCCTCACCGTGCGCCCCGCAGCCGCGCGAACACGACGAGGTTGTCGGCGTGCTCGCCTGGGTGCCGCGCGAAGACCCCGCCCGTGGTGATGAGCCGCAGCTCGGGCCCTGCGGTCTCGCCGTACACCTCGTCGACCGGGAACGCCGCCCGGGCGAACCGGCCCGTCCGGTACACCGTGAACACGGCCTCGGTGCCGTCGTCGCGGTGCACCCCCACCTCGTCGCCGGGTGCGAGCTGCGCGAGGCGGGCGAACACCCCGGCGACGCCGTCGAGGCTGACGTGCCCGACGACCACCGCGGGCCCCTGCGCCCCTGGCGTCGGCCCGAGGGTGGACCAGCCCGCCGTCGCCGCTTCCGAGGGCGGCTTCAGGACGCCTCCCGCGTCGACGTGCAGTGCGGTCAACGGTCCGGTGTCGACGCCGATGGCGGGCACCGAGAGCCCCACCGGCCGGGCCTGTTCCAGGAGTCGTACGGGCCGGACCGGCACCGGAGGGAGGTCCGGCGCCTGCGGGCCGCGAGCCACGGCGATCATCTGCCGGACCCTCTAGGGTGACCGTCCGTGCCTATCGCCGTGAC
>JAKDLE010000161.1 GCA_030453005.1 Pseudonocardia sp.
GCGGGGTGCTGGGCGCCGAGCACCTGTCCCGACGACTGCCACCGGCCCGGCTGCGCCCGGCCGGCGCCGTTCTGACCGACCTGCCCGCCGCCGGGATCCCGGCCACCGGCTCCCCGACGATCATCGGAACGCTGCTGGCGGTGAGCAGCGCGGGCTTCGCGGTGTGGAACGTGGCGGCGGTGTCGCTGCGGCAGCGTCGGGCGCCGGGAGGCGTGCTGGGCCGGGTCTCCGCCGTGCACCGCCTCGCGCTCGCCGGGGGCGCCACCGTGGGGGCGCTCGCCGGTGGAGTCACCGCAGGCCTCGTCGGGCTGGCGGCCCCGTTCCTCGCCGCGGCGGCGTTGACGCTGGTCGCGGGCCTGGGTCTGACCGTCGCCCTGCGCCGCTGACCCGTCCCTCAGTCTCATAGTATGAGACGGAACTTTCGTATCGCGGGAATCGCGGCATCATCAGCGGCACGGGCACACCGGCCCGGCGCACCACCCGCCCTGTCGATCCAGGACGCCCCACCCGTCCGATCGACCCCGAGGTGCCTCGTGTCGAACCTCTCCACCGCCTCCCGCGCCGTGCGCGGGTCCGCGATCCGCGACCTGCTCGCCCTCACCGCCCGCCCGGACGTGATCAGCCTGGCGGGGGGGGGTGCCGCGGCCGCCCCGTAGGCCCGCGAGCGCATCGGGGCCGCCGCGGCCACCGCGCTCGTCGACGCCTCGTCGCTGCAGTACGGCGAGACCGCGGGCCTGACCCGGCTGCGCGAGGTCGTCGCGGCCCAGGAGACCGGCCGCTGCGCCCGACCGGTCCGGGCGGTCGACGTCGTGGTCACGAGCGGCTCGCAACAGGCCCTCGACCTCGTCGCCCGCGCGGTGCTCGACCCCGGAGCCGACGTCGTCGTGGAGGACCCGGCCTACGTCGGCGCGCTGCAGGTGTTCCAGGCCGCGGGCGCCGCGCTGCACCCGGTCCCCCTCGACGACGACGGCATGTGCGTCGACGTGCTGGAGCGGCGGCTGCACGCGGGCCTGCGACCCCGGCTCGTGCATACCGTGGCGAGCTTCCACAATCCGCGCGGGGTGACCCTGGCCCCGGAGCGCCGCGTGCGGCTCGCCGCGCTCGCGGAGCGGTTCGGATTCCTCGTCGTGGAGGACGACCCGTACGGGCTGCTGGCCTTCGACGGCGCGCCGCCGCTCCCGGTCGCGGCCCACTCCGACCGGGTGGTGCGGCTGGGTAGCGCGTCGAAGGTGCTGGCCCCGGCCCTGCGCGTGGGCTGGCTCACCGGGCCGCCGGAGCTCACGGCCGCCGTCGAGCGGCTCAAGCAGTGCACCGACCTGTGCACCTCGTCGCTCACCCAGGCGGTCACGGCCGACCTGCTCGCCGACACCCCCTGGTTCGACGCGCACCTGCGCGCGCTGCGCACCGCCGTCGCGAGCCGCGCCGCGGCGTTCACCGCGGCCGTCGCCGAGCGCCTGCCCGACGTCGGCTGCTCCATCCCGACCGGTGGCATGTTCTGCTGGTTGCGGTTCCCGCCCGACGTCGACACCGAGTCGCTGCTGCCCCGCGCGTTGGCGCACGGCGTCGGCTTCGTGCCCGGCGCCGCGTTCGCCGTGGACCGGCCCCTGCGCGGCGCCGCGCGCTGCTGCTTCGCCTCCCACCCCGAGGACGTGGTCACCGAGGCGGTGCGCAGGCTGGCCCTCGCTGTGTCGAGGCGCGCTCCGCGTGCGCTCCACGCGGCGACGTAGGGTCCGGGCGTGCGCCGGATACTCGAACTGCTGGAGCGCGACGCCCAGCTCTCCCACGACACGATCGCCACCATGACCGGCATCCCGGTGGAGCAGGTGAGCGCCGCGATCGCCGACTGGCAGGCGTCCGGCGTGATCCGGCGCTACAAGGCGGTGATCGACTGGGATGCGGTCGAGGACGATCCGACGGCCGAGACCGTCACCGCCTTCATCGACGTCTCACTCGTCCCGGCCCGCGGCGTCGGTTTCGACGACGTGGCGCAGCGGATCGCCCGGTTCCCCGAGGTGCGCAGCGTGTACCTGGTGTCGGGCAGCCAGGACCTGCGCTGCACCGTCGAGGGGCGCAGCATCCGCGCGGTGTCGGACTTCGTGTCCCAGAAGCTGTCCACGATCGACCGGGTCCGGGCCACGGCCACGCACTTCGTGCTCAAGACCTACAAGCGCGACGGGGACGCCTTCACCACGCCCGAGGCCGACCACCGGCTGCCGGTGACCCCGTGAGGCCGCTCAACAGCGTCATCGCCGCCTGCCCTCCGTCGGGCATCCGGCGGTTCTTCGACATCGCCGCCGAGATGGACGACGTGATCTCCCTCGGCGTGGGCGAACCCGACTTCGTCACGCCGTGGCGCATCCGTGAGGCGGGCATCTACGCGCTGGAGCACGGCTACACCACCTACACCTCCAACGCGGGCCTGCCGCGGCTGCGCGAGCTGATCTGCGCCGACCTGGCCACGCGCTACGGCGCCTCCTACGACCCGACCGACCAGTGCCTGATCACCACCGGCGTGTCCGAGGGCCTCGACCTCGTGCTGCGCGTGCTGCTCAACCCCGGCGACGAGGTGATCGTCCCCGAACCCTGCTACGTGGCCTACGAGCCGTGCGTGGCGTTCGCGGGCGGCACGCCGGTGCGGGTGCCGACGCGCGCCGAGGACGGGTTCGCGATCGACGCGGCCGTGGTCGCCGCCGCGGTCACGCCACGGACGAAGGCGATCCTCATCGGCTCCCCGGCCAACCCGACGGGTGCGGTGCAACCCCCGGACGCCCTGGCGGCGCTGGTCCGCCTGGCGCAGGAGCACGACCTCTACCTGATCTCCGACGAGATCTACGACCGCCTGACCTATGCGGGCGTCCACACCTGTCTGGGCACCCTGCCCGGCGCCCGCGAGCGCACGGTGCTGCTCGGCGGGTTCTCCAAGGCCCACGCGATGACGGGTTGGCGGGTGGGCTGGATCTGTGCGCCCGCGGCCGTCGCCGAGCTGTGCGTGCGGGTGCACCAGTACACGATGCTGTGCGCGCCGCACGTCTCGCAGCTCGCCGCGGTGGAGGCCCTGTCGGCCCCCGGCGACGACGTCGACGCGATGGTGGCCGACTACGACCGCCGCCGTCGCGTCTTCGTCAAGGGTCTGCGCGAGATCGGGCTGGACTGCCCCGAACCGCGCGGGGCGTTCTACGCGTTCCCGTCGATCCGCCCGTCGGGGCTCGACAGCGAGACGTTCGCCGAGCGGCTGCTGCACGCCGAGAGCGTGGCCGTCGTGCCGGGCGGCGTGTTCGGACCCTCCGGTGAGGGGCACATCCGGTGCTCCTACGCCACCGCGCTCCCCCAGCTGGAGGAGGCGCTGGTCCGGATGGACCGGTTCCTCCGGGCACTCTGACGCTTCTGACCGGCGGCCGGGCTCACAGCGACGAACGGAACGCCGGGTACATCGGCAGCGAGCGGGGGGCGTCGGGGTACCGCTCCCCCAGCGCGGCCGCGACGGCCTCGCCGAGCTCGGCGCTGGCGTGGCGCCCCCCCGTCGCCGCCGAGACCGCCATCTGGCGCCAGTAGTGGGCGAGCGCGGTGCTGATCCGCGGCGACCGGGTGGCGTCGACCCCGATCGCGGTGTCGCCGCCCCGGATCCGCGGCAGCAGCCACCACGTGCGCAGCCACACCCACAGCAGTTGGGCGTCGAACAGGCGGTGCTCCAGGAGCCCGGGGTCGTCCAGGTCGGGCCAGACGGGCGCGACCTCGTTGCGCCACGCCTCCAGCATCGTCTCGGCCATGCCCTCGGGCAGCGCGAAGCTGGACTCGCAGCCCGGGAACGGCACCCGGAAGTAGGCCGCGTCGAGTGCGACATCGCGGAAGCAGCCCCACTCGAAGTCGACGAAGCGCACGCCGCGGCTGGTGACCAGGTTGTTGTCCGGGCAGGTGTCCGATGGGCTGAACGCGCGGTACCGGCTGCCGCCGAGCAGCCGGGCGGTGTCGTGCGCCTCGCGCAGGGCCTGGGCGGGCACCTCGATGCCCAGGTCGGCCCGGAGCAGCTCCGACACGCCGGCGAGCGCGGCGCGGGCGTCGTCGGCCACGGGGTCGCGCCAGGCCCGTTCGCCGAGGCGACGCAGCAGGGCACCGAAGTCGTTCTCCCGACCGGCGGTGGACGCCTGCATGCGCCCCAGTGCGCGCGCCCAGCTGAGCAGGCAGCGCTGCGCCGCCGCCGGGTCGGGCCCGAACAGCTTGTCGGCTAGGGTCGAGCTGCGCCCGAGGTCCTCCAGCACGAGCAGCCGGGCCGTGGGGTCGTGCGCGATGAGCACGGGGCTGGGCCGGGCGTCGGTGGGCAGCGCGGTGAACAGCTGGCAGCTGGCCACCTCGTGGTGGAACGGATCAGGCCTGCCGGGGTCGGGCTCGTCGAGGTAGTGCTTGACGACGAGCGTGCGCGGCAACGAGAACGGGTTGCGGGCCACCCGGGCGCGGGCGACGACCGACCGGTCGCTCCCCCCGAGGTCCTCGGGGTCGGCCAGGACGACGCTCGCTCCCGCCCGGCGGGTGAGCAACCGTTCGGCCGCAGCCAGCGCCGTGAGCACCGGCCTGGGGAAGCTGCCCAGGTCCTGAACCATTGCCCGGGACCCTACCCGGTCGACAGTCGCCGCAGCCCGCGACGCCGAGCCTGCACACGGCGGGACACGACCAGCACCGCGACGGCGGCCACGACGATCCCGACGACGTTGACCAGCAGCTGCAGCGCCGACTCGGCCGCCTCGGCGAAGCGGCCCTCGACCAGCGCGACGCTGGCGAACGCGGCCGCGGGCACCGTGGTCACCGAGATGAACACCCCCACCAGCGACGCGGACTTCGCCGAGGTCAGGGCCAGCATCCCGGCCGCGCCCGCCAGCAACGCGACGATGAAGGAGAACCAGCCGACCTGGTAGATGAACTCGACCTGGTCGAGGGTGTCGAGGACGGCGGCGTCGAGCAGCCCGGCCGCGTCGAACAGCACCGTGGCCACCGCCGTGACCGCCATCGCGAGCGGGAACCCCACGGCGAGCGCGAACGCGCCGCGCCGGACGAGGTCGCGGCGGCGCAGCGCGATGCCCACGGCCATCGCCGCGAGCGGGCCGAACTCGGGTCCGAGCACCATCGCGCCGACCACCGTCACCGGCGAGTCGGTGACCGCACCGATCGCGGCGAGCAGGCAGGCGACGGTGAGGAACGCCTGGAAGCTGACCGACAGCCGCGAGTCCTCGCCGGTGCGGGCCACCACCTCGTCCCAGATGACGGCGTCCATCGGGTCCCCGGGCACGACCTCCTCCGCGCTGTCCGCGGAGTCCGACAGGGTCGTGTCGATCGTCTCCAGGGTCACCCCGCCGGTGCGGTCGACGCCGAGCTCGCACAGCCCGCCCAGCACGCCGTCCACCGCCTCCCGGGTGACGTCGGCCTCCACCACGTCGCCCGCGGGCTGCAGCGCGGCGCCCACGAGCACGGTGACGTGCGTGGCGCCGGGTTCGGCCAGCAACAGCGCACGGACCTCGTCGGTGGACCGCGTCGGGCAGATGACGCGCAGGTGCTGCATGCTCCGGGGTCAGCGCGGCTCGACGACGGGAGGCGCGGTGGGCGCGGCGTCCGGGCCACTCCGCACGGGTGTGGCGTCCACGCCTGCCTCCTTGCGCTGCTCCGCGGTGATCGGGGCGGGGGCGGCGGTGAGCGGGTCGTAGCCGCCGCCGGACTTCGGGAACGCGATCACCTCGCGCAGCGAGTCGGCGCCGGTGAGCAGCATGCAGATCCGGTCCCAGCCGAACGCGATGCCGCCGTGCGGGGGCGGGCCGTAGGCGAACGCGTCGAGCAGGAAGCCGAACTTCTCCCGCTGCTCCGCGGTGTCCATGCCCAGCAGCCCGAACACGCGCTCCTGCACGTCCGAGCGGTGGATACGGATGGACCCACCGCCGATCTCGTTGCCGTTGCAGACGAGGTCGTAGGCGAACGCGAGCGCCTCGCCCGGGGCTTCCTCGAACCGGTCGATCCAGTCGTCGTTGGGTGAGGTGAACGGGTGGTGCACCGCCGTCCAGCCCTGCTCCACACCCTTGTCGTCCCGGATCCTCTCGAACATCGGCGCGTCGACGACCCACACGAACGACCACGCGTTCTCGTCGACCAGGCCGCAGCGCTGCGCGATCTCGCCGCGCGCGGCGCCGAGCAGCGCACGGGCGTCGGACGGGGGGCCCGCGGCGAAGAAGATGCAGTCGCCGGGCCCGGCGCCGACGGCCTTGGCCAGGCCCTCGCGCTCGGCGTCGGACAGGTTCTTGACGACCGGGCCGCGCTCGTCGACGGAGCCGTCCTCGCCGATGAGCACGTAGGCGAGGCCGCGGGCGCCGCGCTGCTTGGCCCACTCCTGCCAGGCGTCGAGCGCCCGGCGCGCCTGCGACCCGCCCCCGGGCATCACGACGGCGCCGACGTAGGGGTTCTGGAACACGCGGAACGCCGTGTCGGCGAAGTACTCGGTCAGGTCGGTGAGCTCGATCGCGAAGCGCAGGTCGGGCTTGTCGGAGCCGTAGCGGGCCATCGCCTCGGCGTAGGTGAGCCGGGCGATGGGCCGCGGGATCTCGTGCCCGACCAGCTCGCGCCACAGCGCGGCGGTGACGGTCTCGCCGAGCTCGATCACGTCGTGCTGGGAGACGAAGCTCATCTCGATGTCGAGCTGGGTGAACTCGGGCTGCCGGTCGGCGCGGAAGTCCTCGTCGCGGTAGCAGCGCGCGATCTGGTAGT
>JAKDLE010000162.1 GCA_030453005.1 Pseudonocardia sp.
GTGCCCATGACCTCGGTGGAGCACTCGTAGCCGTACCGGGCGGAGCGGCTGTTGTCGATCACGCCGAGCGCGCCGCCCGCGAAGCGGAGCACCACCACGGCGGTGTCGATGTCGCCCAGCGCCGCGAACGCGGGATCGGTCGCCGCGCCGTGCGCGTGCACCTCGACCACCTCGCCGACCAGCCAGCGGGCCACGTCCAGGTCGTGCACGGTGACGTCGAGGAAGAACCCGCCCGACCCGGTCAGGAACGCCGGGTCGGGCGGTGTCATGTCGCGCAGCGAGGTGCGGAACAGGGTGACCTCGCCCAGCTCGCCCGCGTGGATCCGTCCGGCGGCGGCCACCCAGTCGGGGTCGGACCGGCGGTGGAACCCGACCTGGAACACCACGCCCGCCGCCTCGACGGCGCCGAGGGTGGCCAGCGTCGTGGCGCGGTCCAGCGAGATCGGCTTCTCGCAGAACACGTGCCGCCCCGCCGCGGCGGCGGCCGCCGTGAGCTCGGCGTGGGTGCCGGTGGGCGTCGCGACCGCCACGGCGTCGACCCGGTCGAGCAGTTCGTCGTAGGAGGCCGTCCACGGCACCTCGAACTCCGCGCCGACGGCCCGGGCCGCGGCGGGGTCCGCGTCGTACACGCACCCCAGCCGGGCCGCCGCGCACCGCCCCGACAGCGCGGCGGCGTGGATGCGGCCCATCCGCCCCAGCCCGGCCAGACCGATGCCGACGCGCGTCATCGAGCCAACTCCGCGGTGACCCGCTCCAGCATCCGCCGGTGGATGTCGTCGGCGCACTCCTCCCACCCGAACACGCACACGGTGGCGATACCGTCGAACCCCATGTCACGCAGCGTCGAGAAGAACTCGTCCCAGGCGAGCTCGCCGTGCCCGATCTCGCTGTGCTGGTGGACGCGGACGTCCGCGCCGGGCGGGTTGACGATGTAGCGGTTGCCCACGTTCGCCCGGTGGTTGTAGCAGTCCGCGATGTGCACGTGCGCGAGCTTGGAACCGGCGTAGCGCAGCATCCGGCCCACGTCGCCCACCCCGTCGGAGAGGTGGAAGGCGTGCGGTGCGCAGAAGACGTAGTTCACCCAGTCCCTGTCGAGCCCGCGGATGATCTGCACCGCGTCGTCGTTGGTCTCGGAGAAGTCGTAGGGGTGGGCCTCGATGTTCAACCCGATCCCGTGGCCCTCGAACACGGGGATGAGCTCCTCCATCGACCGGTAGAAGGCGTGCTCGGAGCGGCGGGCGTCGCTCGGGTCGCCGGAGAGCTCGGAGTTGACGACCGGGCACTCCAGGTCGGCGGCGATCTCCAACAGGCGCCGCCAGTTGCGCACCTGGGATGTGCGTTCCTGCTCGTCGGGGCTCGACCAGTCGAACACCGGGACCAGCGTCGCGATCCGCACACCCGTCTCCGCGCAGGCCTTGCGGACCTCGGCGATCGCCGCGCGGTCGGCCTTGGGGTAGCGGTGCCAGAAGAACCAGTCGGGCCGCGGCGAGAGCTCCAGGTGCTCGTAGCCCAGCTCCGCGGCCTTGCGCACCTCGTCGGCCACCGACAGCTCGGCGTGGTACATCGCCGGGTCGAGCGCGATGGTCACCACCGGGTCTCCCGGGAGGGATCGGACTTGTAGAGGTCGGGCTTGTCGCGCAGGGTCACGGGCTCACGCGCGCCGGAGCGCAGCGCGGCCAGCCCGGCGTCGCACACGACCGTGGCCGCGTAGCCGTCCCAGGCGCTCGGGCCGGTGGAGGTGCCTGCGGTGGCGGCTCCGATCCAGGCCTGGAACTCGGTGTCGAACGCCCGGGAGAACCGCTCCCGCCAGTCGGCGGGAACCCGCCCGGAGAAGTGGCCTGCCTTCTTGACGATCGCGCCCGCGCTCTCCGACAGCTCGACGGTGCCGTCCTCGCAGACGATCTCGCCCCGGATGTCGTAGGCGAACCCGGAGTTGACCGACGCCTCGACGTCGACGAGCACGCCGCTGCTCATCTCGAGCAGCACGAGCAGCGGGTCGTTGAAGCCCGGACGCGCTTTGCTGGAGACGCGCGGCTTGAGCACGGTGACCGCGGCGATCTCGTCGTCGAACAGCCAGCGGGCCGTGTCGATGTCGTGCACCGTCGAGTCGTTGATGATCATGTCGCTGGTGAAGAAGTCCGGTACCGACGGGTTGCGGTGCGAGGCGTGCATCATCAGGGGGAGACCGATGCCGCCCCCGACGATGGTCGACTTCACGGCGTTGTACTGCGCGTCGTAGCGGCGCATGAAGCCGACCATCACGAGCCGCCGTCCCGCCGCCACCTCCGCGTCGACGATGCGCGAGCACGCCTCCTCCGTGGTGGCCAGCGGCTTCTCACAGAACACCTGCTTGTCCGCCGCGACGGCGGCCAGCACGTACTCCTCGTGGGTGGGTCCCCAGGAGGTGACGACGACGGCGTCGACCCCCGGGTCCGCGATGAGCTCGGCGCCGCTCGCGTGGAGCCCCGCGTCGGGGAGGTCGTCCGCGACCGTCCGGGCCCGGTCGAGATCGACGTCGGTGACCGCGGCGACGCGGGCCCCCGACAGGACGTGGGTCAACCGCCGGATGTGGTCCTGGCCGATCATGCCCACGCCGATGACGCCGACGTTGAGTGTCACGCTGCGATCCCTTCTGGTGTGCTGCGTCTGTCCTGTGGCCGTCGCGTGGGCGGGGTCCGCCCCTAGCGCTTGAGCTCGTGCGACAGCTCGGCCAGCTCCTGGCCGCCCGCCATCTCCGCGGTGAGCTCGTCGAGGGTCACCTCGGAGCGCTGCTTGTCGAGCACGCGGCGGCCCAGCTTCAAGATGATGAAGTGGTCGCCGACCATGTAGGCGTGGTGCGGGTTGTGCGTGATGAACACGACGCCCAGACCGGCGTCGCGCGCGGCCGCGGTGTACTTGAGCACCACCCCGGACTGCTTGACGCCCAGCGCGGCCGTCGGCTCGTCGAGGATCAGCACCCGCGCGCCGAAGTGCACGGCGCGGGCGATCGCGACGCACTGGCGCTGCCCGCCCGACAGCGTCCCGATCGGCTGGTTGATGTCCTTGACCGTGATGCCCATCTTCTTCAGCTCGGCGTCGGCGATCTTGCGCATGCCCGCGATGTCGAGCGGGGCGAGGGGATAGGTGCCCTTGCGCAGCTCGGAGCCGAGGAAGAAGTTGCGCCAGACCTCCATCAGCGGGACGACGGCGAGGTCCTGGTAGACCGTCGCGATCCCGCGGTCGAGTGACTCACGCGGCGAGCGGAAGTGGGTCTCCACGCCGTCGACCTTCAGGGTGCCCGCGGTGTGCGGGTGCAACCCAGAGATGATCTTGATCAGCGTCGACTTCCCGGCGCCGTTGTCCCCGAGGACGCAGGCCACCTCGCCCGCCGCGACCCGCAGGTCCACACCCTCCAGTGCGGTGATGGCGCCGTAGGACTTCCCGACCCCGTTCATCTCGATCAGTGTGGTGCCGCGCTCGAGGTCGGTGGCGGCGTGCTCCGCGATCGTGTCGGTCATGGCGTGTTCACTTCCTCTGCGTCGCGTAGTTGCGGACGTACAGGTTGACCAGCACCGCGAGCAGCAGCATCCCGCCGAGGAAGGCGAAGAACCAGCTCGCGTCCCAGCCGGCGTAGACGATGCCCTGGGTGGTCATGCCGAAGATGGTGGCGCCGATCGCCGAGCCGACGGCGGAGCCGTAGCCGCCCGTGAGCAGGGCACCGCCGACGACGGCGGCGATGATGTAGAGGAACTCGTTGCCCACGCCCTGGCCGGACTGCACCGTGGAGAAGGAGAACAGCAGGTGCTGGCCGTAGAACCAGGCCAGGAACGCGACGCCCATGAACAGGCCGATCTTGACCTTCATGACGGGGACGCCGACCGCGCGGGCGCTGGCCGCGTTGCCGCCCGAGGCGTAGATCCAGTTGCCGACCCGGGTGCGCAGCAGGATCCAGCTGGCCAGCAGCACGAAGAAGATCCACCACAGGACGGTGACCCGGACGGTCACCCCCCCGAGGGCGAACTCGGAGGCGAAGACGGCCTGCGCGGAGGCGAACCCGTCGAGGTCGGAGACACTGGGCGTGGCCACCGCGCCGGTGACCAGGCGGGTGACGCCGAGGTTCAGGCCCTGCAGGATGAAGAACATGCTCAGCGTGATGAGGAAGCTGGGGACCCCCGTCCGCACCACCAGGTAGCCGTTGGCGAAGCCGATCGCCAGCATGATCGCGAGGCTGGTGACCGCTCCCACCCACATGTTCGCGCTGAACTCATACGAGATCATCGCCGAGGCCAGCGCCGCGGTCACCACCGAGACGCCCGCGGACAGGTCGAACTCCCCGCCGATCATGAGCAGCGAGACGCCGACCGCGACGATGCCGATCGTCGAGCTCGCGTAGAGGACCGTCGACAGCGCCGGGAGGGTCCGGAACGGCTCGGCCACCACGAAGAAGAAGATGAAGATCGCGACGGCCGCCGCGAAGGCGCCGAGCTCCGGTCGCGCGAGGAGTCGCGCCATCAGTGGCTTCTGCGGGCGTGTGGGCTCGTCGGTCGTCGGGGGAGGTGGGGACGGCTCCGTCGCCACGGTTGTGCTCATTGCATGCTCCAGGGTCGGGCGGTCGGTGGGGGGGCACGCGCACCCGCTACCCCCCCCCGGGGGCTAGCGGGTGTTGTTATGGGCGTTTGGCAGGATGCGCGCGATGTTGGTCTCGTCGACGAACGAGGGGCCGGTCAGGACCGGTCCCCCGCCGCCGATGTCGTTGCCGTTGGTCAGGTACATCCACAGCGACTGCACGGCCATGTAGCCCTGGACGTAGGGCTGCTGGTCGATCGAGAACGTGATGTCGCCGTCCTGGATCCGCTGCGCCACCTCCGCGTTGAGGTCGAACGTGACGACCTGCGCCTGGCTGCCGGTGTCACCCTTGGCCTCCAGTGCGGCGAGCGCGATGGGCGCGCCGAGGGTGACGATGTGGGTGATCGACGGGTCCTGCTGGAGCTTGGCGCCGATGGTGGCGCGCACCGAGGGCAGGTCCTCGCCGTCGACGTTGAGCACCTCGCTGTTGCCCGAACCGGCTGCGACGCCGTCGCAACGGGCCGCCAGGGCCACCGAGCCCTGCTCCTGGACGATGCAGATCGTCTTGGTGCCGCCGTTCTCGGCGATCCGCTCCCCGGCGGTGCGGCCCGCGAGGGTCTCGTCGGAGCCGAAGTACATCATCGCGCCGTACTGCTCGTACTGCTCGATGCCGGAGTTGAACGCGACGACCGGGATCCCGGCGCCCTCGGCCGCCTGCAGCGACGGGCCGACCGCGTCGGCGTAGGCGAGGGTCACGGCCAGGCCGTCCACGCGGGTGTCCACGGCGTTCTGCACGAGCGTGGCCTGTTCGGGCGCCTCGGGACTGTTCGCGTAGCGCAGCTCCACGTTCAGCGCCTGCGCCGCGTCCTCCGCGCCCGCTCGGATCTTGTCCCAGAACGTGTCGCCGGGTGCCTCGTGGGTGACCATCGCGATCGCGTACCGCTCGGTGTCGACCGAGCCTCCGGTGCCGCCGCCGCCGCCGCCTGCCTCCTCCTGGGCGCCGCCCTGGCTGCTGCATCCCGCCAGGGTGATCGCCAGCGCGGCGGCGAGGGCGAGGCCGCGCAGCGTCTTCCGGGTACTCGTCATCGAGCGTTCCTCTCATCGGTGGTGCTCGGGGGCGTGCGGGTGGGTCGGTAGGGCCAGCGCCGGACCGGGCCGAGACCGCAGCCGGCGAAGTAGCCGGCCGTCCGTGCGCCGATCGGGAGCGGGATGTGCGGCTCGACGGGGTAGAGGTCCTGCTCGACGACGGTGAACAGGTCGGTGTCGAGCGCGGCGAGCGCGTCGAGCAGGGGCGGCATCGCGGGGATGCCGTAGGGCGGCTCGCACATGACGCCCAGCGGTACGGCCTCGGCCAGCGAGAGGTTCTCCTCGTGCACGCGCCGACGCACCTCGGGATCGACCTGCTTGAGGTGCACGTACCGGATGCGCTCCGGGAAGCGCTCGACGATGGCGATGTTGTCGCCGTCGCAGTAGGAGATGTGCCCGGTGTCCAGGCACAGGTTGACGAACTCGGGATCGGTGTCGGCGAGGAACCGCTCGACCCGGACCTGGGTGTCGACGTGCGTGTCGGCGTGCGGGTGGAACACGAGGTCGACGCCGAACTCCTCGAACAGGATCCGCCCGAGCCGGTCGTAGCCGGTGGTCAGGTTCTTCCACTGCTCGGGGTCGATGTCCCGCGCTGATTCTCCTGGGCTCTCCACCAGCCGCCCACCGTGCATGTCGGTGTACTGCTCGGGCAGCAGCACCAGGTGGCGCCCGCCCATCGCGGTGAGCAGCCGGGCCTCCTGCGAGCACGCCGCGACCGCCTCGTCGAGCGCGTCGGCGCCGCGGTGCAGCCCGGCGAAGATCGTGCCGCCGCACAGCCGCAGTGCGCGGGCCGCCAACTCGTCGCGCAGCTGCACCGGGTCCTGCGGGAGGAACCCGGACGGTCCGAGCTCCGTCCAGGAGTAGCCCGCCTGCGCGATCTCGTCGAGGTACTGCCGCCACCCGACCTGGTGGGGGTCGGCGGGGAACCACACGCCCCACGAGTCGGGGGCGGTGCCGAGGGTGAGCCGGTCGAGAGCCATGATCAGGTCGCCGTCGGGAAGTGGAAGCTCGAGCCCGAGGAGGCCTCGATTCGCGGCCAGCGCGCCGTCACGACCTTCGCGCGGGGGTAGACGGCGACGCCCTCGGGACCGTG
>JAKDLE010000163.1 GCA_030453005.1 Pseudonocardia sp.
CGCCCCACTGGCGAACGCCCAGGCCGTCCAGCCCGCGTTGGCCACGTTGTACTGCAGGAACGCCGACTGCCGTCCCAACGCCTCGGTCAGCGTCCGATGCGCGCGCTGCTCGATCGCCCGCGCGTCGGCGACGGTCTGGGTCACCTCGGTGAACGCGGCGACCTGCGCCTGATGCGTCTGTACGGCCGCGGTGTGGACGGCCACCTGCTCGGGTGCGGCTCCCTCGACCGGTAACGGGGCCGGCGGCGGAGCCGCATCGCCGATGACCGTGCCGGACACCGGCAGACCCGCCGAGGCCGCGACCGCACGGGCCTGCTCCATCCGCAGGCCGACGGTGGTCAGGTCGTCCGCGAACACCTCGGTGGCCTGCGCAACCCCAGCGGAGAACTCCGCGAGGTCGTCGGAGCCCTGACCGATCTCGCCGATCCGGGCTCGGAACAACTCCGCGGACTCGCCTCCCCAGCACTCCTGCGAGGTGCTGCGCGCCGCGAACGCGTCCTTCCCGGCCCGCTGCGCAGCCGCACCACCGGTGCGGATCTCCATCGCCAGCGCCCGGCACGACTCCGGGTCACCGGGCACCTCGGTCTCGATCGGCATGCGACGTGTCCCGCTCATCCGCCCGCGGGGAACAGCCCCGCGGTCGCGCTCTCGGCCCGCTGGTACGCCGCCACGGTGCTGGCCACGTCGGACGCCGAACGAGCCAGCGCCTGCCCCAACGTCGCCATCCCCTCGGCCTGCAACCCCGCGACCTGCGTCAGCACCGCGGTCGAGGCCCCGGCGTCCGCGCCGACACCCGCTCCCGCGGCCGCGCCGAGACCGCCCTCGGCGGCGCCGAGTGCCTCGCCGACCCCCGCGAGCCCGGCGGGGTCGAGGTCGTAGCCGTCAGGCACCCCCGGTCTCCTTCCGCAGTCCGGCCGGCACCTCGGGGTCCAGGGCGATCACCGCGAACGCTCCCGCCGCCTGCAGTTCGTTCAGCAGGTCGACGGGGAGCAGCGCCCACGGCTGCGCGTCACCGCACGCGTCGACGAGGCGGTCGAGCGAGGTGTAGGCGAGCGCCGCGACCCGGCCGTCGGTCAACGCGCTCAGCTCCAGATGGACCTGGGCCGTGCCGGTGTGCCGTGCAGGCACGTAGAGCACCGGCGGAACCGCATCCACGTCCGCCATGATCGCCCCTCCTCGACCGGGTCAGATTAGCCGGCGACGGTGGGACCGTGGGGCGATTCGACGGATCAGGTTCAGGCCGGGTCGGCGGGCGGCCGCCGCCACGGCAGGGCGAAGCCGTCGCGCAGGACCTGGTCCCACCCGAGGAAGGCGGCCACGAGCCCGTCGAGCACGGCCGGGTCGTGCTCGGTGCGGGTGCCGGTGGACAGCGCGTAGAACAGGTAGACGAACACCCCGTGGGCCTGCTTCGCACGCTCGCCTGCGTGGCTGTCCAGCTCGGTCAGCACCGCGGGCATCGCCCGCGACACCAGCAGCGACACGCCGTCCGACCCCTGCGCGGCCAGTTCGTGGGCTCCCTCGGCGACGCGCCCGCGGGAGTGGGCCATCTGCTCGGTCTCGGGGGGCTGCTGGGTGAGCCGCAGCGTGCGGGCGGCGTCCAGCGCACTGAACAGCGTGGACACGAGCCGACCGGCGTGCTCCTCGGTGTAGCCCTGCCCGGGGTTCTCGGCGGAGAACAGCCAGTCGACGACGGCGTCGATCAGGATGATCTCCAGGCTCGGGATCTCGTCGATGGTCAAGGACTTCAGACCGTGGACGATGTCGTCCTCCCACGCCTGGTCACTGCTTCCCGCGGTCATGACTTCCCCTCAGCCGGTGGGGGTGACCCTAGGGCTCGTGGACGCGGGCGTCGAGGCGCCCCACTATGGTCCCGCAGGTGACCGGACCCGTGCCCGCTCCCGACGCCGTCGGGCTCGTCGTCGGCACCGAGGACTCCACCCCGCTGCAGTTCTCCGTCGCGCTGGCCCCCGAGCAGTACCTCCAGCTCGACGACGTCGTCGTGACGCACCGCTCGGTGCCCGGCTTCGGTGCCGTGACGACGTCGGGGGTGGTCACCGAGGTGCGGGCGCGCCACGAGGGCGCCACGTTCGGCTCGGACGTCTTCCTCATCGCCGAGGGCGTGCTGCCCGCGCAGGTGCAGGAGATCGCGGAGATCACCACGACCCGCGTCGAGCCCGAGTGCTACGTGCCGCCGACCCCGGGTTCGCCCGCGAAGCGTGCCACCGGGCAGGAGCGGGCCGAGGCCCTGTACTTCGACGCGATGGAGCTGAAGGTCCCCGTGGGGCTCGGCCGCGACGGCGAGCCGATCTACGTCAACCTGGAGTTCCTCGACGGCACCCGCGGCGGGCACGTCTCCATCAGCGGCATCTCCGGGGTGGCGACGAAGACCAGCTTCGCGCTGTTCCTGCTGTACTCGATCTTCCGCAGCGGCGTGCTGGGCAGGCGGGCGGTGAACGCGAAGGCGCTGGTGTTCAGCGTCAAGGGCGAGGACCTGCTGTTCCTCGATCACACCAACGCGAGACTGGACGACGAGCATCGCGCGCGCTACGCCCGCCTCGGTCTGCCGGCGGCACCGTTCTCGTCCGCGGGCTTCTTCGCGCCGCCCACGCCCGACGACCCGTCCGGCCGCCCGCACGTCACCGGCCGCACCAGCGGGGTCTGCGCGTTCTGGTGGACGCTCTCGGAGTTCTGCTCCGGCGAGCTGCTGCCGTTCGTGTTCGCCGACGCGGAGGACGAGCGCAACCAGTACACGATGGTCATCCACCAGGTGGCGGCCCGGCTCAAGCGGCTCGCCGCGCCCGCCGCCGACGGGGCCGTGACCATCGACGGGCAGACGCTGCGCAGCTACGACGCGCTCGTGGAGTTCGTCACCGACCGGCTGGGCGACGAGGACGTGCGCCGCGACTGGGCCGGGCCGGTCACCGGCACCGGCACGATCAACGCGTTCCTGCGGCGCCTGCGCAGCTCGCTCAAACCGTTGCGCACGATCGTGCGGGGCGACCTCGCCGACGCGCCCGGGCGCCGGGTGGGCACCGAGAACCAGCAGGTCACGGTCGTGGACCTGCACAACCTCCCCGAGCGCGCACAGCGGTTCGTCGTGGGCGTGGTGCTCGCCGCGGAGACCGCACGCAAGGAGCAGGCCGGAGCGGCCGGGCTCCTGTTCACGATGATCGACGAGCTGAACAAGTACGCGCCCCGGGAGGGCTCGTCGCCGATCAAGGAGGTGCTGCTCGACATCGCCGAGCGCGGCCGCTCGCTCGGGATCATCCTCATCGGCGCGCAGCAGACGGCCAGCGAGGTGGAGCGGCGGATCGTCTCCAACTCCTCGATCAAGGTGGTGGGGCGCCTCGACCCCGCCGAGGCCGGGCGCCCCGAGTACGGCTTCCTGCCGCCCTCGCAGCGCGCCCGCGCGGTGCTCGCCAAGCCCGGCACCATGTTCGTCTCGCAGCCGCAGATCCCGGTGCCCCTCGCCGTCGAGTTCCCGTTCCCGGCCTGGGCCACCCGCCTCTCGGAGAGCGGCGGCGCCCCCGCCGGTGCTCAGGGCACCAACGCCCAGAGCAGCAACGCCCAGAGCACCAACGGACATCCGCCGCGGGACCCGTTCGCCCGCCTGCCCGCACCGGCGGACGAGGACGACGACGCCCCCTTCTGACGGCGGACCACAGGCTGCCCTCAGGCGACCACCACGACCCGCACGCCCACCGCGTCGTAGGTGGCCTTGGCGCGGGCATCCCGGGTGGCCAGCTCCGTGCCGTGCTCGGCCGCGGCCAACGCCACCAGCGCGTCGTACGCGGCGCCGCCTGCGATACCCATCGCGCTGAGCACCTGGGGTAGCCGCTCAGCGGTGCTGGTTCCGAGCAGCAACGGCGGTGCGAAGCGCTCGTCCAGCAGCCGTGCGGCGTCGGCCGGGGCGAGTCGGAGATCACCGGGGAGACACGTGAGAACGCTGTAGGTCTCGACGGCGGCGTGCCCGCTCAGGGTGATCTCGCGGCCGCCCCACCAGCGGACCACGGTGTCGTGCGCCCCGTGTGTCTGCACGAGCAACGGCACCGCGACGCTGGTGTCGAGTGCGATCGGCGCCGTCACCGCCTGCCCGAGTCGATGAGCCCGAAGACGTCGTCGTCGTCGATCGTGGTGTCGCCGGTGGCGACCAGCACCCCGGACTCCTCGACGAGCCGAGCCGTACGACCGGTCGGGACCAGCTGAAGCCCGGGGCCGTAACGAGAGATGTCCACGGTGGAGCCCGCCACCAGGCCCAGGGCGTCCCGCAGCGGTTTGGGCACGACGATGCGGCCCACCGAGTCGATCGTCGCTTCCATTGGGACGACGTTACCAGTGCTCTCCCAGCAGGTGTGGGCTCAGGCGCCCGGCATCCCGCCGTGCAGGGCGAGGACGGTGCCGAAGGGGTCGGTGACGGCACCCATGCGGCCGAACGGGGTGTCCTCCGGCGCCATCAGCACCGTGCCGCCGCCCCGCTCCACGACCGCGAAGGCGGCGTCGACGTCGGCCACCATGAAGTAGGGCAGCCAGTGGCTCGGCGTGCCCTCGGGGGCGCCCATCATCCCGCCCATGCCGCCGGCGATCTCGCCGTCGACCGCGAAGGTGACGTAGTCGTCTGGGGCTCCGGGGACGGCGCCGAAGGTGTGGCCGAAGACGGTGGCGTAGAACGCCTGGCCGGCGGCGGGATCGGTGAGCCGGGCGTCCTCCCAGATCAGGGAGCCGGGCTCGTTGTAGATCTCGGCCCCGATCATGCCGCCCGCCTGCCAGATGCCGAACGCGCCGCCCGCGGCATCGAACGCGACACCCATCCGCCCCGTGCCGGGAACGTCGAACGGCGCGACGGCGACCGTGCCGCCGTGCTCGGCCACCAGCTTCGCGGTGGCGTCGACGTCGTCGCTGGCCAGGTAGAGCGTGGAGCCCGGCGGTTGGCCGGGCTGGACGGGAGCGATCGCGGCGGCGCTGCGGCCGCCGACCTGCGCGAGCGTGTAGTGGCCGAACTCCTCCCCGGTGTCGACGAACTCCCACCCCAGCACCGCGCCGTAGAAGGCGGTGGCGGCGGGCAGGTCGGGGACGGCCAGGTCGACCCAGCAGGGGGTGCCTGCGGGCCAGGCGGTGTCGCGAGTGGGCATGGTGAGCGCTCCGAACGGCGAGGAAGTGGGACGGCGCGCAGCCTCCCACCGGCCACCGACAGAATCCGCCGGCCGAACGGGTCACGCTCGGGTCGGCGCGGCGGGTGGGGCGACCGGCTCAGCACCACCGCTGCCTACGATGACGACCTCATGCGCTTCCTGCACACCGCCGACTGGCACGTCGGCAAGACGCTCAAGGGCCACTCGCGGTTGGACGAGCAGGAGCGGGTGCTGCGCGAGATCGTCGGGATCGCCCGCGAGCGACAGGTGGACGCCGTGCTGGTCGCGGGCGACCTCTACGACACCGCCGCCCCCTCCGCTGACGCCCAGAAGCTGGTCGTCCGCACACTGCGGAGCCTCGCGGCGACCGGCGCGGAGGTCATCGCGATCGCGGGCAACCACGACCACGCCAGAGCCCTCGACGCCTACCGCCCACTCGCCGCCGACGCCGGGATCACGCTGGTGGGGGAGGTGCGGACGGCCGAGCGCGGTGGGGTGGTGCGCTTCGCCGCGCGCTCCACCGGGGAGCCGGTGACGGTGGCGGTGCTGCCGTTCCTCTCGCAGCGCTACGCGGTGCGGGCCGCGGAGCTCGTGGCGCACACCGCGGCCGACAACACCAACGCCTACGACCAGCAGCTGCGCGACATCCTCGCCGCGCTGACGGCCGGGTTCTCCGACGACGGGGTCAATCTCGTGATGGCCCACCTGACCGTGCTGAACGGGCGGTTCGGCGGCGGGGAGCGCACCGCACAGTCGATCTTCGAGTACGCCGTGCCCGCGAGCATCTTCCCGATCGAGGCGCACTACGTCGCGCTCGGGCACCTGCACCGCAGGCAGCGGATGGAGGCCCCGTGCCCCGTCCACTACTCCGGAGCGCCACTCGCGATCGACTTCGGCGAGCAGGAGAACAGCCCGGTCGTCTGCCTGGTGGAGGCCTCGCCGGGAACCCCCGCGCGGATCACCGACATCCCGGTCACCTCGGGCCGCCGGTTGCGGACGGTGCGCGGCACCGTCGCGGAACTGTCGGTGCTGTCTGAGACCGTCGGCGACGACTACCTGAGGGTGTGGGTGCGCGAGCCGGCCCGGGCCGGGCTGCGGGAGGAGGTGACGGCGATGCTGCCGAACGCGCTGGAGGTGCGGATCGATCGTGAGTTCGCGGCCGTCCCCGAGACGTCGCGGCCCTCGGGCGGCGGCCTGGAGCGCAGTCCGTCGGAGCTGTTCGGGGAGTACCTGGGCACCCGCGGCATCGTCGATCCGCGGGTGGAGCAGTTGTTCCGCCGCCTGCACGACGGGGCCGAAGGGCCGTTTGCGGGCCCGAGCAAGGGCACTGTGGGATGAGGGGGGTCGCGCGATGAGGCCGGTGCAACTGGAGATGGCGGGGTTCGCGTCGTTCCGCGAGCCCACCGTCGTCGACTTCGCGGGGGCGGAGTACTTCGCGCTGGTCGGGCCCACCGGGTCGGGCAAGTCCACGGTGATCGACGCGATCACGTTCGCGCTGTACGGGTCCGTGCCGCGCTGGGATAATCCGCGCACGGTGTCGCTCGCGCTCGCCCCGACGGTGGGGCGCGGCACGGTGCGGCTGGTGTTCG
>JAKDLE010000164.1 GCA_030453005.1 Pseudonocardia sp.
CAGCGGCTGATTCGTCCGCGCACGACCGGACGCCCGGCCCCGTCAGGCCGGCACGATCACGTGCAGGCTCGACGGGGTCGGGCGTTCCACGCGCATCCCCGCGCGGCGGGCGAGGGTGGCGACCGCGGCGGCGTCGGTGGGCTCGGCGCGGGTGCCCGCGAGCAGCCGGGCCAGCCTGCCCTTGTGCGCTTTGTTGAAGTGGCTGACCACGGTGCGGCGGCCGCCCGCGTCCTCGGCGAGTACGTCGACGGCCACCGCATCCGGGACGCGGGCGAGCGCGGCGTAGGAGCCCGACCGCAGGTCCACCACCAGCTCCCGCTCGGCGATCGCGGCGAGCACGGGTTCGAGGAGGGGGCGCCAGCGAGCCGCCAGCGTGCCCCGGCCGGGCAGCGAGGACCCGGCGGAGAGGCGGTAGGCGGGCACGGGGTCCTCGGCGCGCAGCAGTCCGAACAGCGCCGAGCAGACCGTCAGCCGTTCCCGGGCCCGCCCGGCCGCGGCGCCCCGCAGGGAGCGCACGTCGAGCGCGTCGTAGAGGACTCCGGTGTAGCGGTGCAGCGCGGGCGTGGTGGGCGCGGTCCACAGTGCGGCGTTGCGGTCGATCTCGGCGTCCTGCCGGGGGGACAGCCCCAGTGCGGCGCGGCTGGCGTCCACATCGGAGGCGAGTGCGACGAGCTCGTGCAGGAGCTCGGTGCGGAGCGGGTCGAGCTCCGGGTGGGTCAGCCGGTCGAGCCGCAGCGGCGGGCCCTCCCCGGCGTCGATCTTGGTCTCCGACGGCGGGAGTAGGACGAGCACGCCGCGAACGGTAGCCCGGTGGGGTGTTGTGCCCCGGTGCCCACCCCATTACGGTCGGGCCGTGATCCGCCTCGTGACCCGCCGGCATGTGGATCACATGCGCGTCGCGAGCGCGGCCTGTCGACCCGGCCGCTGAACCGATCCCCCAACCCTCGCTCTCAGGAGACATCTGTGTCCGAATCCTGGTCCTTCGAGACCAAGCAGGTCCACGCCGGCGCCGCCCCCGATCCCACCACGGGAGCCCGGGCCACCCCGATCTACCAGACCACCGCGTACGCGTTCCGCGACACCGACCACGCCGCCGCGCTGTTCGGGCTCACCGAGATGGGCAACATCTACACCCGGATCATGAACCCGACGCAGGACGTCGTGGAGCAGCGCATCGCCGCGCTGGAAGGCGGGGTCGCGGCCGTCGCGCTCGCGTCCGGCCAGTCGGCCACCACCCTGGCGATCCTCAACATCGCTCAAGCTGGTGACCACTTCGTCTCCAGTGCCGCGCTCTACGGCGGCACCTACAACCTGTTCCACTACACGCTGCCCAAGCTCGGCATCGAGGTCTCGTTCGTCGAACCCGGCGACCTCGACGCCTGGCGCGCCGCGGTCCGCCCGAACACCAAGTTGTTCTTCGCCGAGTCGGTGGGCAACCCGCGCATCGACGTGCTCGACATCCGCGCCGTCGCCGACGCGGCACACGAAGCCGGGGTGCCGCTGGTGGTGGACAACACCATCCCGTCGCCGTTCCTGCTGCGCCCCATCGAGCACGGCGCCGACATCGTGGTCCACTCGGCGACGAAGTTCCTGGGCGGGCACGGCACGGCGATCGGCGGTGTCGTCGTCGACTCGGGGAACTTCAACTGGGGCGAGCAGGCAGCGCGCTACCCCGGGCTCACCACCGCCGACCCGAGCTACCACGGCCTCGTCTACTGGGATGCACTCGGTCCGCTGGCGTACGCCATCAAGCTGCGCGTGCAGCTGCTACGCGACCTCGGCCCGGCCATCGCCCCGCTCAACAGCTTCCTGCTGATCCAGGGCATCGAGACGCTGTCGCTGCGGATGGAGCGGCACACGTCCAACGCCCAGGAGCTGGCCGAGTGGCTGGAGGCGCGTGACGAGGTGGAGACGGTGTACTACCCCGGGCTGCCGTCGAGCCCGTTTCACACCCTCGCGCAGAAGTACCTGCCCCGCGGGGCGGGCGCGATCATCTCGTTCGACATCGTCGGCGGCGTGGAGGCGGGCAAGAGGTTCGTCGACGCGCTCGAGCTGCACAGCCACCTCGCCAACATCGGCGACGTGCGCAGCCTCGTCATCCATCCGGCCAGCACCACCCACAGCCAGCTCAGCGTCTCCGAGCAGGCCGACAGCGGGGTGACGCCGGGCCTGGTGCGGCTCTCGGTGGGTCTGGAGGGTGTCGAGGATCTCAAGGCCGATCTCGACGCGGGGTTCCGCGCCGCCAAGAGCGCCTGAGGCATGCTGCGGTAGTGACGCGCAGTGTCGCGGCCCCTCCCGCCCCGGGTGGGGGGGGGGAGGGGAGCGACCCCGGCAGGCGACGGTGGGTGACGCTGCCGGCTCCCTTCGCGGTGGAGTCCGGAGCCGTGATCCCCGGCGTCCGCCTCGCCTACGAGACGTGGGGCTCGCTGAACGCCGATGCGTCCAACGCCGTCCTTGTGCTGCACGCGCTCACCGGCGACGCCCACGTGTCCGGGCCCGCGGGCCCCGGCCACCCCCCGCCCGGCTGGTGGGCCCCCCTCGTCGGCCCCGGGCGTCCGCTGGACCCCGCGGACTGGTTCGTGGTGGCCCCCAACGTGGTCGGCGGCTGCCAGGGCAGCACCGGGCCGGCGTCTACCGCGCCCGACGGGCGGCCGTGGGGCAGCCGGTTCCCGCTCGTGACACCGCGTGACGCGGTGGCCGCGGAGGTGGTGCTGGCGGACGCGCTCGGCGTCGAGAGGTGGGCGTGTGTCGTCGGCGGGTCGATGGGCGGGATGCGGGCCTTGGAGTGGGCTGCGGGCGAACCGGAGCGGGTGGCGCGGCTGTTCCTGCTGGCGAGTCCCGCGACCACCTCGGCCGACCAGATCGGATGGGCGTCGCCGCAGATCGCGGCCATCCGCAGCGACCCCGGCTGGCACGGCGGCGACTACCACGACGCGCCCCCCGGGCAGGGCCCCCACCTCGGACTGGGCATCGCCCGCCGGATCGCGCACCTGAGCTACCGCAGCGGCGTCGAACTCGCCGAGCGGTTCGGCCGCGAACCGCAGGACGGCGAGGACCCGTGGCGCGGCGGGCGGTACTCCGTCGAGAGCTACCTCGACCACCACGCCACCAAACTCGTTCGCCGCTTCGACGCAGGCTCCTACGTGCGGCTCACCGAGATGATGAACGCCCACGACATCGGTCGCGGCCGGGGCGGCGTGGCCGCGGGGCTCGCGCGGGTCACGGCCCGCACGTTGGTGGCGGGCGTCAGCTCCGACCGGCTCTACCCGCCCGAGCAGCAGGTGGAGCTCGCCGACGGCATCCCCGGTTCCGGCCCCGCCCGCATCATCGACTCCCCGTACGGCCACGACGGCTTCCTCATCGAGATCGACACCGTCGGCGCGATGCTGACGGACCTGCTCAGCGTCTGACCCGACCCGCAACCCCGCCGAGTTTGCCGATCCGCCCGGCGAGTTTGCCGATCCGCCGGGCGAGTTTGCGGATCCGCCGGGCGAGTTTGCCGTTTCGCGTGCCCGAGCCACCGATCGGCACGAGGCCGCAGCACGGGGAATCGGCCAACTCGGTGCGTGAGTTGGCAAACTCGCGGGTGGGTAACCGGGAGGACCCGGCTCCGACCGCGCGGCTAGGCTTGCCCGGGTGCTGACCAGGATGTCGTCGCTGTTCCTCCGGACCCTGCGCGAGGACCCGGCCGACGCGGAGGTGCCGAGCCACAAGTTGCTCGTCCGCGCAGGCTACGTCCGACGGGTGGCGCCGGGGGTGTACTCCTGGCTGCCGCTGGGCCTGCGGGTGCTGCGGGCGGTGGAGCGGATCGTGCGCGAGGAGATGGACGCCATCGGCGCCCAGGAGATCCACTTCCCGGCGCTGCTGCCCCGCGAGCCCTACGAGGCCACCGGCCGCTGGACCGAGTACGGCGACAACCTGTTCCGGCTCAAGGACCGCCGCGGCAACGACTACCTGCTCGGCCCCACCCACGAGGAGCTGTTCACCGCGCTGGTCAAGGGCGAGTACTCGTCCTACAAGGACTACCCGGTGATGCTCTACCAGATCCAGACCAAGTACCGCGACGAGGCGCGCCCCCGCGCGGGCATCCTGCGCGGGCGCGAGTTCCTGATGAAGGACTCCTACTCCTTCGACCTCACCGACGAGGGTCTGGCGGAGTCCTACCGCAAGCACCGTGCGGCCTACGTCAGGATGTTCGACCGGCTCGGCCTGACGTACGTGATCGTCGCGGCCACGTCCGGCGCGATGGGCGGCTCGGCGTCCGAGGAGTTCCTCGCCGTCGCCGAGACGGGGGAGGACACCTTCGTCCGCAGCCCGGGCGGCTACGCGGCCAACGTCGAGGCGGTGACGACGCATGCACCGCCCGCACGGGAGGTCGAGGGGCTGCCCGCGGCGCAGGCGCACCACACGCCGAACACGCCGACCATCGAGTCGCTGGTGACCTTCCTCAACGGTGCCGACCTGGGCCGCACCTTCACCGCCGCCGACACGCTCAAGAACGTCCTGCTCAAGACGCGCAGGCCCGGCGGAGGCGAGTGGGCGCTGCTCGGCGTCGGTGTGCCCGGTGACCGCGAGGTCGACATGAAGCGCATCGAGGCCGCGCTGGAGCCCGCCGAGGTGGCGCTGCTCGACGCGGCCGACTTCGCGCGCGCCCCGTTCCTCGTCAAGGGTTACATCGGACCGGCCGCGCTGGCGGCCAACGGCGTGCGCTACCTCGTCGACCCGCGGATCGTCACGGGCACCGCCTGGGTCACCGGCGCGGACAAGCCCGACCACCACGTCGTCGACCTGGTGTGTGGGCGCGACTTCACCCCGGACGGCACGATCGATGCCGCCGCGGTCCGCGCGGGCGACCCGGCGCCGGACGGCAGCGGCGCGCTGGAGGCGGCCCGCGGTATCGAGATCGGGCACGTGTTCCAGCTCGGCCGCAAGTACTCCGACGCCGCGTCGCTCGACGCGCTCGGCCCCGACGGCAAGCCCGTGCGGATCACCATGGGTTCCTACGGTGTGGGCGTGTCGCGGCTGGTCGCGGCGATCGCCGAGCAGAGCCACGACGACTCCGGGCTGATCTGGCCGCGCGCGGTCAGCCCGTTCGACGTGCACCTGGTCGTCGCGGGCAAGACCGAGGCGATCGCGGCGGGCGCCGAGTCGCTGGCGGGCGAGCTCGACGCCGCCGGTCTGCGGGTGCTCGTCGACGACCGCAAGGCCTCGCCCGGCGTCAAGTTCGCCGACGCCGAGCTGATCGGTGTGCCCACGATCGTCGTCGTCGGGCGCGGGCTCGCGAACGGCGTCGTGGAGGTCAAGGACCGGTGCAGCGGGGAACGGGTCGAGGTCGCGCTCGACGCGGCGGTGGCGCGGCTGGTGGACGTGGCGGGGCGCTGACGCGCGGCGAGCCTCAACCGCGCAGGAACGACAGCCGGACCGAGCGCACCGGGTTGTCGCGGTTCGTGTCCACCAGACACACCGACTGCCACGTGCCCAGCGCTGGCCGCCCATCGAGGACCGGCACCGACAACGACGGCGCGACGAACGCGGGTAGCACATGGTCCCGGCCGTGCCCGGCACTGCCGTGGCGGTGGGCCCAGCGGTCGTCGGCGGGCAGCAGGTCGCGCAGCGCGGAGAGCAGGTCGGTGTCGCTGCCCGCGCCGGTCTCGATGACGGCCAGCCCGGCCGTGGCATGGGGGACGAACACGTGCAGCAGCCCGTCCGTCGCGTCGGTCCCGCGGAGGAAGGCGTCGATCTCGGCGGTGAGGTCGGCGACGGTCTCGTCGGTGCCCGTGCGGATCTCGATCAGCTCGCTGTCCATGGAACCAGGGTGACACCGTCCGTAGCGTGGAGCCGTGCGGAGCTCCTTCGGTCAACAGTTCGACGTCCCCGACGGATACCTCAACACCGCGAGCATCGGGGTGCCGCCGGTGCCGGTCGCTGATGCGGTCGCCGAGGCGGTGACCGACTGGCGGACCGGAGCCGGACGCCCGGGCGACTTCGACGCACCCGTCGCCACCGCTCGTGCCGCGTACGGGCGGCTCGTCGGCGCTTCCGCCGACCGGGTGGCGATCGGCGGGTCGGTCTCCGGCCTCGTGAGCCTCGTGGCCGGCACGTTGGCGCCGGGGTCGCGGGTCCTCGTGGCGGCGGGTGAGTTCACGAGCCTCACCTGGCCCTTCGTCCTCCGCGGGCACGAGGTGGTGCAGGTCGAGCCCGCCGAGCTCGCGGGGCGGGCCGCGGAGTTCGACGCCGTCGCGGTCAGCGTGGTGCAGTCCGCCGACGGCCGACTCGCCGATCTCGACGCGCTGCGCGCCGCCCGCGGATCGGGCACCTGGGTGGTGCTCGACGCCACGCAGGCCGCCGGCTGGTTCAACGCCGACCTGAGCTGGGCCGACGCCGTCGTCGGCGGGGCGTACAAGTGGCTGCTCAGTCCGCGCGGGGCGGCGTGGATGGCGGTGCATCCGGACCGGCACATCCCGGCGGAGCAGGCGGGCTGGTACGGCGGCGCCGACCCGTGGACGAGCGTCTACGGTCTGCCGCCGCGGCTCGCGGCCGAGGCGCGCGCACTGGACACGTCCCCGGCCTGGTACTGCCACGTCGGTGCGGCCGTGGCCCTGCCCTGGCTCGCCGGCCTGGACCGTGCGGAGGTGCCCGCCCACTGCGTCGGCCTCGCCGCGGCCGTCCGCGCGGGCCTCGGCCCGGAGCCC
>JAKDLE010000165.1 GCA_030453005.1 Pseudonocardia sp.
TTCCGCGGAACCGCCCCACCCTCGATCACAGCGAGCCGGGGAGCCCGCATGAACCGCCAGCCGAGACGGCCACACTCCCAGACAGACCGAACGACACCAGCCACCTAGCTAGCTAGAACCACCATCGGCGACGCGAACGTGGGTACCGGATGCGGACATCGCGTCGGTACGGCAGACGCCCCGTGACGATCAGATGCACCCCGGCCGCACCTGCCGCCGCCGGAACCTCGGTGCGGGCGAGCCTTCCGCGGCCCTGAAGCCGCTCGACGTCGGCCGTCCCGCCGCTCGGTAGTACCAGCCGGGCGGATCCCCACATTCCGAGCCGAAGGTCCACCTCGACGACGCGGTGGGCGATCCGCGCCGTTGAGAAGTCCAGCAGCACGAGACCGCGCGCCTCCGGGTGCTGCCGCACCCGGAACCGCCGAGGGACCGTCCAACGACCGGTGCGGGTCAAGCCGAACGTCCGGGCGTCGAACTCCACGACGTCACCGGCGAGCGCACGACGATCACGATCGGTGGGCACGTCGGCCAGCAGCGGTTCCAGCTGGCCCGCGACGGTCGCTGCGTACACCCGGGCGAGCCGCTGGTCCAGCTCGTCGAGGGAGATGCGGCCGTCGTGGTGAGCGGCGAACAGCAGCGACGCGGCCTGCTCCCGCTCGGCGTCCGTCAGCCGGACGCCGGACCGCGGCCGGTAGTCCGTCATGCGACCGAGGGTATCGGTAGCGGGCTGCGTCGCAGGGGCAAGATCGTTACGGCCCGCACACCACCGCGGTGGGCCGGACAGTGGCGTGCGGCTCGGGGTGATCACCGCGACCCGCGGCCGGTCGGCCGGTGGTGCAGCACGCAGTCGCCGCACAGGCCGCCGTCGTGCGTGCGGTAGTACAGACAGCACGAGCGGCGCCGGAAGGTCCAGACCCGGTCCGGGAGCCGGGCGGGCAGCAGCTCGCCCGCGCCGGCGAGCGGCCCGGTGTCGAGCAGCCGCTGCGCCACCCGCGCCGCCCGGTCCGCCGACGCGGGCCACCGCTGCGCCACCAGCCGCTTCGCCGCCGCCACCGCCGACGCCGCGTTGCCCCACAGGATCCGCTCGGACACCGCCACCTGAACACGGACGGCGGCGACGAGCGGCGCGAGGTGCCCGTCGACCAGTGCGTCGGCGAGCGCGGCCGGGTCGGGGGCGGCGGTGGGCTCGGGACACCACAGCGGCCACGGGCTCGGGGCGGACGGCGTCCAGTGCAGCGTTCGCTCCGTGAGCTCCGGGAGCACGCCGTGCACGACGACCGCCGCGTAGGGCGCCGACACCAACAGCGCGGCCAGCCCCTGGAAGGTGATCGACGCGGCCACCCGGTGGGCGGTCACCGGGTCGTCGGGGCCCAGCACCCGCCGGACGTGCCCGATCCGCTCGGCCAGTGCGTCGTCACGTCCCGCGTACAGCCCGCCCACCGGCCGGGCGTCGACGGCGGGTGACGACCCGGTGGCGACCGTGAAGAACGGCCCGAGCTGGGCGACGTCGGCGAGCACCGCGGCGACGTCCGCCGGACCCGGTGTCCTCCGGTCGCCTTCTCCCACGTCGGCTCCCCCGATCGGTCGTGTTACTCACATCCGCAGCACTGGCGTACCACGGCCGGCACGTGCGACGCTGTCCGACGCGCAAGCGCACCCACTGACGCGTGCCTGTGTACTCGAGCAGTCCGGGCCGACGCCCACCACGGCGTCCGGTCGCCGCGTCGGCACCGGGGCGCCACCACGGCCCGGTCTCGGCGCAGCCACACATCCACCCGATCGGATCAGAACCAGCGGCTTCGCAGGTCCGTCGGCTACTGTCCCGTCCCCACCATCACGTCGTCCCGATTGCCCCAACACCTGGGTGTCGGGGTGCACCGAGACGACAGGAGGCACTGTTGGCTGCCAACTCGGCAACTGGTACCTCGAACCCGAACGCTGGCGGGGGGCTCTACGCCCCCGACTTCGAGCACGACGCCTGCGGCGTCGCCATGGTCGCAGACCTCGCCGGTCGGCGCAGCCACGGCATCGTCGAGAAGGCCCTCACCGCGCTGCTGCGCCTGGAACACCGCGGCGCCCGCGGCTCGGAGGCCAACACCGGTGACGGCGCGGGCATCCTGATCCAGCTCCCGGACGCGTTCTTCCGCGAGGTCGTGGGGTTCGCGCTCCCGGCCGAGGGCGCATACGCGGTGGGTACCGCGTTCACCGACGGCGACACCTCCGCGACCGACGCCGCCGTCGCACAGATCGACCGCCTCGCCGCCGAGGAGGGCCTGACCGTCCTCGGCTGGCGTGCGCTGCCCGTCGACCCCGACGGCGCCGACATCGGCCCCAGCGCACGCGCCGCGATGCCGGGCTTCCGCCAGCTGTTCGTCGCCGGAGCGCACGGCGAGACCGGCCTGGAGCTGGAGCGGCTCACGTTCTGCCTGCGCAAGCGCGCCGAGCACGCAGGAGGTACCTACTTCCCGAGCCTGTCCCCGCGCACGATCGTCTACAAGGGGATGCTGGCCGAGCCGCAGGTGGAGGCGTTCTACCCGGACCTGTCCGACCCCCGGGTCACCAGTGCGCTCGCCGTGGTCCACTCGCGCTTCTCCACGAACACGTTCCCGGCCTGGCCCCTGGCCCACCCCTACCGCTACGTCGCGCACAACGGCGAGATCAACACCCTGCGCGGCAACCGCAACTGGATGGCCGCGCGCGAGTCGATGCTGGAGTCGGACCTGATCCCCGGCGACCTGGCCCGGCTGTCCCCGGTCGTCACCCCCGACGCGAGTGACTCCGCCACGTTCGACGAGGTGCTGGAGCTGCTGCACCTGGGCGGGCGCAGCCTGCCGCACGCGGTGCTGATGATGATCCCGGAGGCGTGGGAGAACCACGACGAGATGGACCCGGCCCGCCGGGCCTTCTACGAGTTCCACTCCATGTCGATGGAGCCGTGGGACGGCCCGGCGCTCGTCACGTTCACCGACGGCACGCTGATCGGGGCGGTACTCGACCGCAACGGCCTGCGCCCCGCGCGGTACTGGATCACCGGGGACGGCACGGTCATGCTCGCCTCCGAGGTCGGGGTGCTCGACGTCGAGCCGTCCGAGGTGGTGCGCAAGGGCCGCCTCGAGCCGGGCCGCATGTTCCTCGTCGACACGGACGCGGGCCGGATCGTCGACGACGCCGAGATCAAAGGCGCGCTGGCGGCCGAGCACCCCTACGCCGACTGGCTGCACGCCGGGCTGATCCGGCTCGGGGACCTGCCCCCGCGCGACCGGGAGATCCCCAGCCACGCGGCGTTGACGCAGCGCCAGCAGGCGGCGGGCTACACCGAGGAGGAGCTGGGCGTCCTGCTCAAGCCGATGGCCACGACGGGAGCCGAGCCGATCGGGTCGATGGGCAACGACGCGCCGATCGCCGCGGTCTCGCAGCGTCCGCGCCAGCTCTACGACTACTTCACCCAGCTGTTCGCGCAGGTCACCAACCCACCGCTGGACGCCATCCGCGAGGAGCTGGTCACCTCGCTCGGCAGCAGGATCGGGCCCGAGCAGAACCTGCTCGGCGCCACCCCCGCGCACTGCCGCGCGATCACGCTGCCGTTCCCGGTGCTGGGCAACGACGACCTCGCCAAGATCGTCCACGTCAACGACGACGGCGAGTACCCCGGCTTCGCCTCCCACACCGTCCACGGCACGTTCGTCGCAGCCGACGGCGGCGACGGGCTGCGCAGGCGCCTCGACGAGATCCGCACCGAGGTCTCCCGGGCGATCGGGGACGGCGCCCGGCTGATCGTGCTGTCCAACCGCGCCGTCGACGCCGAGCATGCGCCGATCCCGTCGCTGCTGCTCACCGGCGCGGTGCACCACCACCTGGTGCGCGAGCGAACGCGCACCCGGGTGGGGGTGATCGTCGAGTCCGCCGACGCACGCGAGGTGCACCACATCGCGCTGCTCATCGGCTACGGCGCGGCCGCGGTCAACCCCTACCTGGCCATGGCCACGGTGGAGGACCTCGCCATCCGCGGCGACATCCCCGGCGTCGACGGCCCGACCGCGACGAAGAACCTGGTCAAGGCGCTGGGCAAGGGCGTCCGCAAGACCATGTCGAAGATCGGCGTCTCCACCGTCGCGTCCTACACCGGAGCCCAGATCTTCGAGGCCGTCGGACTGGGCGCCCAGGTCGTCGAGGAGTGCTTCACCGGCACCACGTCGCGACTGGGCGGCGTCGGCTACGACGTGCTCGCCGAGGAGGTGCTGCGCCACCACCGGCACGCCTTCCCCGCCGACGACGTGCGGGCCAACCACCGTGCACTGGAGGTCGGCGGGGAGTACCAGTGGCGCCGCGAGGGCGAGCTGCACCTGTTCAACCCGCAGACGGTGTTCAAGCTGCAGCACTCGACCCGCGCCGGGCGCTACGACGTCTTCAAGGACTACACGCGCGCCGTCGACGAGCAGGCGGGGCGGCTCAACACGCTGCGCGGGCTGTTCGCCTTCAAGGAGGGTGCCAGGCCGCCGGTCCCGATCGACGAGGTGGAGTCCGTCGAGTCGATCGTGACGCGGTTCGCGACCGGCGCCATCTCCTACGGGTCGATCTCGCAGGAGATGCACGAGACCCTCGCCATCGCGATGAACCGCCTCGGCGGACGGTCCAACACCGGGGAGGGCGGCGAGGACGCCGACCGCTTCACCCCCGACGCGAACGGCGACTCCCGGCGGTCGGCCGTCAAGCAGGTGGCCTCCGGGCGGTTCGGCGTCACCAGCGAGTACCTGGTCAACTCCGACGACATCCAGATCAAGATCGCGCAGGGCGCGAAGCCCGGCGAGGGCGGGCAGCTGCCCGGCGGCAAGGTCTACCCGTGGATCGCGAAGACCCGGTACTCCACGCCGGGCGTCGGGCTGATCTCCCCGCCGCCGCACCACGACATCTACTCGATCGAGGACATCAAGCAGCTCATCCACGACCTGAAGAACGCCAACCCGCGGGCCCGCATCCACGTGAAGCTGGTCAGCCAGGTCGGTGTCGGCACGGTCGCGGCGGGTGTGGCGAAGGCCTACTCCGACGTGGTGCTCATCTCCGGCCACGACGGCGGCACCGGCGCCTCGCCGCTGAGCTCGATCAAGCACGCGGGTGGGCCGTGGGAGCTCGGCCTGGCCGAGACCCAGCAGACGCTGCTGGCCAACGGCCTCCGCGACCGCATCGTCGTGCAGGCCGACGGACAGCTCAAGACCGGCCGCGACGTCATGATCGCGGCGCTGCTCGGGGCCGAGGAGTTCGGCTTCGCCACCGCACCACTGGTGGTCAGCGGCTGCATCATGATGCGCGTCTGCCACCTCGACACGTGCCCGGTCGGCGTCGCCACGCAGAACCCGGAGCTGCGCAAGCGGTTCGACGGGCGGCCCGAGTACGTCGTCAACTTCATGCGGTTCGTGGCCGAGGAGGTGCGCGAGTACCTGGCCGCGCTCGGCTTCCGCACGCTGGCCGAGGCCGTCGGGCACGCGGAGCTGCTCGACACCGACGACGCCGTGCGGCACTGGAAGACCGAGGGGCTCGACCTGTCCCCGATCTTCGTCGCGCCCGCGAAGGGCGCCACGCTGCACAACACGCGGGCCCAGGACCACGGCCTGGAGAAGGCGCTGGACAACACGCTGATCCAGCTGTGCGAGGGCTCCCTGCGCTCGGGCGACCGCGTGCACCTGGACCTACCGGTGCGCAACGTCAACCGCACCGTCGGCACGATGCTCGGCTACGAGCTGACCAAGGCGTGGGGCGGCGAGGGCCTCCCCGACGACACGATCGACGTCACCCTCACCGGTTCGGCGGGCCAGAGCTTCGGCGCGTTCGTGCCCAAGGGGATCACGCTGCGGCTGGTGGGCGACACGAACGACTTCTTCGGCAAGGGTCTGTCCGGCGGCCGCCTGACGCTGCGGCCCGACCCCACCGCGCCGTTCGTCGCCGAGGACAACATCATCGCGGGCAACGTGATCCTCTACGGCGCCACGTCCGGAGAGATCTTCGTGCGCGGCATCGTGGGCGAGCGGTTCTGCGTCCGGAACTCCGGGGCGCTGGCCGTCGTCGAAGGCGTGGGAGACCACGGCTGCGAGTACATGACCGGCGGGCGCGTGGTGGTGCTCGGGCAGATCGGGCGCAACTTCGCCGCGGGCATGTCCGGTGGCGTCGCGTACGTGCTCGACCTGCCCACTCATCGCGTCAACCCGGAGATGGTCGACATCGACCCCCTCGACGCGGACGACCGCGCGTTCCTGCGCGAGGCCGTGGAGCGGCACTACGCCGAGACCGACTCGGCCGTCGCGAGGAACCTGCTGACCGACTGGGACGAAGCGCTGCCGAGGTTCGGCAAGGTCATGCCGCGCGACTTCAAGCGCGTGCTGCAGGCCCGCGAAGCCGCCGAGCGCGACGGAAGAAACGTCGACGAAGCAATTATGGAGGCGGCTCATGGTTAGGACGTGGGTCGACGAAGCGACTGTGACATTGATTGGGGAGGCCGCACATGGGTGACCCGAAGGGCTTCCTGACCACCAGGCGGGAGGCGCCCGCGCGCCGCCCGGTCGACCTGCGGCTGATGGACTGGCGCGAGGTCTACGAGGACTTCCCGCACGACCACCTGGAGTCCCAGGCCGGGCGCTGCATGAACTGCGGCATCCCGTTCTGCCACCAGGGCTGCCCGCTGGGCAACCTGATCCC
>JAKDLE010000166.1 GCA_030453005.1 Pseudonocardia sp.
AGCGCAGCCGGACGTGCACGTGCGTGGCGGTGCCGGGCTCGAGGAGGCACTCGGTGCGGCTGCGGGTGGGTTCGGTGCCGTCGCCGTCGGGGGTCAGGACGCCGAACTGCCAGCGCAGCCGGTTCTTCTGCGCCGACGCGCGGTAGGGGTAGAGCAGGTAGCCCTCGAACAGCACGGCGTCGGCGACGGCGGCCACGGCGTCCATGAGGTCGGGGTCGGCGAGGTTGGGGGGCAGGACGTCAGGGGCCACCGGGGTCCGCCTCCTTCAGCAGCCGCTCGAACGTGTCGTCCCAGTTCGGGATGGTGCGCGCCGACCGGTACGCCGAGAGCGCGTCCAGCGTCGCGGTGCTCACCCGGACGAAGGCCGAGCGCGGGTAGTGGTCGTCCATCGCCGCCCGCCAGGTGGCCACCGGCAGCCGGAAGGCCGCCTCCTCGTGCCAGGACACGAGTCCGACCTGCACGCCGTCCGGGCCTGCGTAGAACACCGTGCCGGAGAACAGCAGCAACAGCGGGACCTCCCCGTCGGACAGGCCGTGGAAGTACTTGGTGGCGGCGATGTCGAGGTCGTAGGTCAGCGGCACCGTGACCGGCGTGACGATCTCGCCGGTGAACGCGCCCACCGCGGTGCCGACCGTGGCGAGCTGCAGCGGGTTGAGCGTCTCGCCCCAGCGTGCGGGTTCGCCGAACAGGTCGACGAGCTTCGCGGACTCCGCCTCGGAGTAGGCACGCCCCCGCGGCTCGATCCGGATCTGGGTCCGCAGCATGACCGAGTGCACGCGCCGACCCTCCTCCTCGGCGATCCGCACGTCGAACAGCAGCGACGGGCCCGCCGAGTAGGGTTCGGGGCGGGCACCGGTACAGGCGAAGCGCAGCACGTCAGGCCTCCGGGCGGAGCGGGCGTGCCGCGTCGCGCAGGTCGTCGAAGAACCGGTCGATCTCGCGCCAGGCGTCCGCGCCGCCGTCGAACCCGCGCCAGTGCAGGCGCACCAGCCCGACCAGGCGGTAGCAGGCGTCGATGGGGACGAGCAGGCAGCCACCGGCTCGGCCGGCTTCATCAGTACCACGCCGGGTGGCCTTGTCCCGCCGCACGAGCAGGGCCTCGACGTCGGGCTCCAGCTCGGCGGCCAGCCGCCCGCCGCCGACCCCCGCTTCCCACGCCTCCAGGGTCAACTCGCTCTCGGTGGCGCCCGCGGGGCTGGGGTAGCAGGCGATGATCCGGTCCTGTGCGGAGTTGCGGAGGAAGAACGCCATGCCGACCGGGATCTGCAGCGCGTCCCACTGGGCGTCGGTGAGCCGGAAGTCGGGGTCGGTCACGTACCGGTCGGGCACCCGCCGGTACCCGCCGCCGCCCGCGCCGGGGTTGTCGAACAAGATTTTGTTGAACAGGAAGGCGCACGGCCCGCAGGCGCAGACCATCCGACGCTCCGCCACCTGCACCAGGTGCGGGTGCTGCGGCGGCACGGGCGTCGCGCACATCTCGCAGACCTCCTGCACCGGCTCCCGGCCCTGCGGCTCGACCAGGAACCGGCGCAGGCCCGCGAGGGTCGTCACGCTGTGTCCGATGACGACCTCGCAAGCTCGGCCGGGGCACTCTCCGCGGGGCGCACGCCGATCTGGAGCAGGGTCGGGCCAGCGGGGGTGGCATCGAAGACGACGCCCGCGACCTCCGGGGCCAGCTCGCTGATCGACGTGGCGACGACGTCCTTGATGGTGTCGGTCCCGCAGCCGCCGCCGTCGAGGAGCACGTGGACCGCGCCGTCGTCGTCGATACCGCCGAGCGTGAGGCCCGACCCGTGCGAACCGAGCCTGCGCCGGGCGGCGTCGATGGCGTGGACGAGCCGCTGCTCGACCGGCACCGGGTGCAGGTCGTGCAGCGCCAGCAGCCCGGCCACCAGCGGGTCGGCGGCCATCCGGTGCACGATCGTCTCGCCCGCCCCGGCCTTGACGATCGAGACCATCGCCTCCAGGCCGGAGCCGTAGAACCGCATGAGGACCCGGACGAGCTCCTCCGCGGCGTGCCCGACGGCGGGTCCGCCGTCGGCCGTGATCCCCTCCAGGAGCTCCTCGATCCGGCCGGCCAACCCGGCTGGGTCGAGGTCAGTGGAGGCCATCAGATGGTGTTGAGCATCGACGGCGACGTGGTGCGGTGCAGTGGTTTCCCGCTGCCGGTGTACATGTGCACGCCGCACGGTAGGCAGGGGTCGAAGCTGCGCACCGTGCGCATGATGTCGATGCCCTTGAAGTCGTCGCCGCGGCTCTCCTCGAAGATCGGCGTGTTCTGCACCGCGTCCTCGTAGGGGCCCGGTGTGCCGAAGGAGTCGCGGACGCTGCCGTTCCACGGGGTCGGCGGGTACGGGTGGTAGTTCGCGATCTTGCCGCCGCGGATCACCATGTGGTGGCTCAGCACCCCGCGCACGGCCTCGGTGAAGCCGACGCTGATCGACTCGTCGGGGACGACGAACTTCTCCCAGGTCTTGGTGTTGCCCCCGCGCACCTCGGCGAGCGCCTTCTCGATGAAGTGCAGTGCGCACGCGGCGGCGTAGGCCTGGAAGTAGGTCCGGGCGCGGTTGCGCTCGATCGCGTTGGACAGCGGCTTGCCCGCCTTGTCGTGCGGGATCCGCCACTCGAAGCTGACCTCGGGACGCAGGACCGTGCGCGGCAGGTTGATCTTGACGCTGTGCCCGGTGGCCTGGATCTCGTCGAAGTTGACCAGCCCGGCGAGCGCGGTGGCCCAGAGTCGGGCCAGCGGGCCGCCGCCGGTGTCGAGGGCGAGGTGGTCGGTGCCGTCGAACCAGCGCGGCGACATCGTCCAGCTGTACTTGTCGTCGAAGTCGCGCTTCTGCGGCGCCGGGATCGTGTGCTGGTTCCACGGGTGGCGGCGGTCGACCGGGTTGCCCAGCGGGTCGTGCGTCGCGAACGTCTCCTGGTCCTCCCAGTCGCGGTAGAACGAGCTGCCGAGCAGGATCCGGATCCCCAGGTTGATGTCGACCAGGTCGTTGGTGACGAGCTCGCCGTCGACGACGACGCCGGGGGTCACGAACATCTTGCGTCCCCAGTTGGACATCGTCCGGTACTGGAAGTCGCAGTGGTCGGGGTCGTTGAACGCGCCCCAGCAGCCGAGCAGCACGCGGCGGCGGCCGACCTCCTCGTAGCCGGGCAGGGCCTCGTACATGAAGTCGAACAGGTCGTCGTGCATCGGCACGACGCGCTTCATGAACTCCACGTAGCGCATCAGCCGGGTGTAGTAGTCGGTGAACAGCTGGATCGTGGCCACCGTGCCGACGCCGCCCGGGTAGAGCGTGGAGGGGTGCACGTGGCGGCCCTCCATCAGGCAGAACATCTCGCGGGTGTAGCGGCTGACCTGCAGCGCCTCACGGTAGAAGTCGCCGGTGAACGGGTTGAGCGCTCGCATGATGTCGCCGATGGTCTTGTACCCGTGCTCGGCGCCGTGCGGGGACTCGGTGCGGTTGGCCTGTTCCAGCACGCCGGGGTTGGTCTCCGCGATCATCTTCTCGCAGTAGTCCACCCCGACCAGGTTCTCCTGGAAGATGTTGTGGTCGAACATGTACTCGGCGGCCTCACCGAGGTTGATGATCCACTCGGCGAGGTGCGGCGGGCGCACGCCGTAGGCCATGTTCTGGTTGTAGACCGAGCAGGTGGCGTGGTTGTCCCCGCAGATGCCGCAGATGCGGCTGGTGATGAAGTGCGCGTCGCGGGGGTCCTTGCCCTTCATGAAGATCGAGTAGCCGCGGAAGATCGACGAGGTCGAGTGGCACTCGGCGACGCGCCGTTCGGAAAAGTCGATCTTCGTGTAGATGCCGAGACTGCCCACGATCCGGGTGATCGGGTCCCAGGCCATCTCGGTGAGGCCTGTCTTGTCGGTGTCGAGGCCGCCGGGCTTCGCCTGTGTCGCCGCCGGGTTCTGGGTCGTGGTCATCGCCTGAGTTCCCCTCACCAGGGCCGGGAGTAGCCGGTCGTGAGCTCGCGGCTGTTGCGGCGCCAGCTCGGTTCCTTGTCGAGCTTGCGCTCGGTGATCTTCCGCAGCCGTTTGATCACGGCGCCGTAGGCTCCACTCGCCGCGCCGGAGACCTTGCTGCCGGGCGGGGCGTCCATGAAGGGCATGAACTTGTCCGGGAAGCCCGGCATCGTGCAGCCGATGCAGATCCCGCCGACGTTGGGGCAGCCGCCCACGCCGTTGATCCAGCCGCGCTTGGGCACGTTGCACTTGACGACCGGCCCCCAGCAGCCGAGCTTCACCAGGCACTTCGGCGAGCCGTACTCCGTGGCGAAGTCGCCCTGCTCGTAGTAGCCGCCGCGGTCGCAGCCCTCGTGCACCGTCTGGCCGAACAACCAGGTCGGTCGCCCCGCGTCGTCGAGTGGGATCATCGGGGCCGTCCCGGCGGCCTGGTAGAGCAGGTACAGGATCGTCTCGGAGAGGTTGTCCGGGTGCACCGGACAGCCGGGGACGTTGACGATCGGGATGCCCGCCGGGGTCGTGAAGCCCCAGCCCAGATAGTCGCGCACGCCCATCGCGCCGGTCGGGTTGCCCGCCATCGCGTGGATGCCGCCGTAGGTGGCGCAGGTGCCGACCGCGAGCACGACCAGCGCCTTGGGGGCCAGCCGGTCCAGCCACTCGCTCGTCGTCATCGGCTGCCCGGTCTCGGGGTTGTTCCCGAACCCGCACCAGAAGCCCTCGGGCTTGATCTTCTCGTTGGGGATGGACCCCTCGACGACCAGCACGAACGGGTCGAGCTCACCGCGTTCGGCCCGGAAGAACCACTCGATGAAGTCGTTGTTGCCGCCCACGGGGCCGTTGTCGAAGTCGATCAGCGGCCAGTGCACGGCCACCTTCGGCAACCCGGGTAGGGCGCCGAGGGCGATCTCCTCGATGCTCGGCTGGGTGGCGGCGGTGAGCGCGACGGAGTCGCCGTCGCAGCTCAGCCCCGCGTTGATCCAGAGGATGTGGACGACGGGTTCGTCCTGCTCGGGTGCTGACATCGTGGTCGCCCCTCGTGGTCCTGTGGGACAGGACCGTGCCGGGTGTGTTTCGGATCACTGTTGTAGCGCGCTGCGGCCGGGTGGAGTAAGTGGTCGCGGCACCTACGTGGTCCGGGCAGATAGGCCGGGCGGGCATGCAGCCGGTCGGGGGGACCTGCGCTGGGCCGTTGTGGCCTGCTCACCGCCGGTCGTACGTTGCGAGACTCACCGGCGCGGAAGGGTGGCACCATGGTCGACCACGAAGGCACCTCCCACTCGGAGCAGGCACCCGGCGGGCGCTCCAGCCGGGGTCCGGAGTTCGGTACCGGCGGCGAGCCGCAGGTGCCCGTCCCGCCCTACGACGAGGAGCGCGGGGAACCCGGCGAGAACACCGCCCCTGCCGCGTACGACGCCGCAGGCGCGCCTGCACCGGGAGCGGGCGCACCGGTCTCCGACGAGGAGCGCTCCGGCGTGTCGGGCACCGAGACCGAGCCGGAACCGCCGCTGGGCGTGGGCCGCAGCCGCGGCTCCCGAGGCGAGGACCTCGCGCCGGACCGGGACGACGTGGACACGGAGGGCGCCGCCGGGCGGCCGGTCGGACGGGCCGCCGAGGACGACTCCGACAGCGTGGGACAGCAGGGCCCGGTCGACGACGCGCCGAACCTGCAGGCCGGGGACCAGGGCGGCTGATCTCCGCCCGGCGCGTTCAGGCGGCGTCGAGCAGGTGGAACAGCAGCAGCAGCTGCGTGATCGCCAACGGCTCGCTGCGCACGGCGGCGCCGACCGTGCCGAGCCCGTCGGGCACGGCACCCGGCTGGTCGAGCAGCGCCCAGATCGCCTTCTGCAGGGTGCGGCTCTCCTCGACCGGGACGTAGCCGTGCACGTGCAGGGTGTCGACGGGCCGACCGTCGGTGTCGCGGCCGAGCTTGAGGTGCATCGTGCGGTCGCGGCCGGACGCCTCGCGGCAGGTCGCGTCCCGGCCGAGGACGTCGCGGAGGTCGGGATGGCGGATCGTCGGACGCAGCAGGAGCTCGGCCGACAGCGGCGTGCCCGGGGGGTCGTCGCGGGCCGGGATCGGGGCGAACCGGACGACGACGTCGGCGTGGCTGCGCTGGGGGTGGACGTAGGCGGCCGACTCGGTCGTGCGCCGGTCGAGCTCGGCGAGTACCTGCGCCGGGGAGTAGCCGCGCTTCTCCGTGTCGCGGGCCAGCTTCCAGCCCTTCCGGATGTCCTCGGGCGGGTCGAGGTACACCGTCACGTCGAAGCACGCGCGCGCGAGCTTGCTGTGCATCGGGAACAGGCCCTCGACGATCACGAACCGGCGGGGCTCGACGAGCTCCGGTCGGGTGAGCTCGCCGGTCCCGTGGTCGTAGACGGGCTTGAGGATCGGTTGCCCGCCCGCGAGCAGCTGCAGGTGCTGCTCCATGATGTCGAGGTGGTTGCAGTCCGGGTGCAACGCGGTGAAGGGCAGGCCGCGCCGTTCGGTGCGGTCGTAGCGGTGGTAGTCGTCCACACAGATCGACACGCACCGCTCCGGGCCCAGCGCCTCCACCAGCCCGCGGGTGAGCGTGGTCTTCCCGGCCGCGCTGTCGCCCGCGATCGCGATCATCACCGGTCGCGTCCCCGCGCCCGCCCGCACGATCCTGGCCGCCTTGTCCGCCATCGCCACCCCTCTCGCTGACCCGA
>JAKDLE010000167.1 GCA_030453005.1 Pseudonocardia sp.
ACCGTGCCACCCGTTCCGAGGGCTCCGCTGCCGACAACCCCCGCCGGCCGTGCCCGTGCGGCTCGGGCAAGCGGTACAAGGTCTGCCACGGTGCGGGTGACGACGTCATCGTCATCCGGCCGTTCGAGGGCCTGGCCGCCGAGCCGGACCTCGTCGCGATGCGCGAGTTCCTGCCGTCGGCGACGGCGCCGCTGCCGGTCCGCTCCGGCGGCCCGGTGACGCTGGCCTCGGTACTCCCCGGCGCGTCCGCGGCGATCGTCCGGGACAACGGGGACATCCTGCTCGGGATGCAGGTGCAGACCCGCTCCGGCGACCTGTCCGCCGACCTGGCCCGGGCGCTCGCCTGGGGCGCCACCGCCGAGCCGGGCACGGCGCTGCCCGTCGTCGGCCCCGGACTGGTTGATCCGAGCCTGGGCGGCACAGAACGACTGCAGGACCTCCTCGACGTCGACGCACCGCTCGACCTCACGCTGCACACCGACTTCGCGTGGTGGGTGGCCCCCGAGGACGGCAGCGAACCCAGCGCCGAGGTGCTCGCCACCATCGAGCGGGCCAACGACGTGATCATGCCGACGGAGGCGGTCGTCGGTGAGGGCGTCCGCGCGGCCTACTGGGTCGACACCGGCACCAAGGCCCACCTGCGCTGGGTGCGCCCGGAGCCCGAGGAGAAGCTGATCGTGGCCCTGGCCCGGTTGCAGGCCCGTGGGAAGCTCGCCCTGGGCGAGGGCACCCGTTACGCGGGTTCGTTCCGCGCCCACGGCCTGCTCGTGCCCGTCTGGGACCTCGACCGCGAACTGCACTCCTCGGAGTACGCGAAGCCGGTGGCGGACTTCGCCGCCCGCCTGGCCGAGGCGCTGGCCGACTCCACGGCGCTGAGCTCCGACGAGCGCCGCGCCCGCGACGCACTGGCGGGCAAGCAGGTCACGCTGCGCTAGATACCGGGCCCTCGCTCGGATCAGAGCCGCTCGTCCGTCGCGGAAGCGTCGCTGACCCGCCGTTGCTTCAGGTGCGTCGGTCGTTCGGCCTGGGGGTCGGCGAGTCGGTCGTGCTGGGCCGGTTGGAGAACGGTGTCGCGGTTGTGCAGGGCCAGGGCACGCGCGTACCGCCGCGCGATGTCGGGGATACCGCCGTCGGCGCCCGCCGCGCCGAAGACCGTGCCCGGGTAGTCCAGCGGGCCGATCAACGCCCGGATGCGCTCCCACTCGCCCGATGCGACCAGCTCGGCCGGGTCGCCGCCTGCGAACCAGCCCATCGGCACCGCCGTCCCGGCCGGTACGACGGTGTTGACGTAGACGACGGCGTGGAACTCGACCTCGGCGCCGACCTCGATACGCGCCCCGTTGAACACGACCGCACCGGTGGCGATGCGGGTGTCACCCTCGACGACGCACCCGGTGAGGGAGGCGTGCGGGCCGACCAGGACGTGGTCGCCGAGGCGGGTCGGGTGGTGCGGCACCCCACGCAGGACGGCGTTCTCCATGATCACGCAGTTGGCGCCGATCTCCACCGGGCCGCCCTCGGCGGTGATGACCGCCCCGAACAACACCCGGCTGTGCGGACCGACGGTGACGTCACCGCACAGCACCGCGGTCGGGGCGATGTAGGCCGAGTCGGCCACCTTCGGGCTCTTGAGCCGGTGCCGCACGAAGACCGCATCCGGGCCGACCGCGCGGGATGGAGCGACGTATTCCTCGGCGGTCATGCCTACCCCCATCGACATCGATCACGGGCCTGTACTGCGGATGCTACGCGCTGTCTCGGGCTGCACCACCCCCCTCGACCCGCCCGCCTTTCGTCACGCGTCCTCGGACGTCACACCAGGATAGGGCGACGGAGGTTACCGACGGGTCATATGCTGCGTCGTATGGGACTACTGGACGGCAAGGTCGTCATCGTCACCGGCGCCGGCCGGGGAATCGGACGCGGCGAGGCGTTGGAGTGCGCGGCACAGGGTGCCGCCGTCGTCGTCGCCGAGTTCGACCCGAGCACGGGTGAGTCGGTGGCCAAGGAGATCGTCGCGGCCGGTGGGCGGGCGGTGGCCGCGAGCGGCGACGTCGCCGACGCCGAGGTCGCGGACCGGCTCGTCGCCACCGCGCTCTCGGAGTTCGGCCGCCTCGACGCGCTGGTCAACAACGCAGGCATCCTCCGGGACAGGACGCTGGCCAAGCTCGCCGACGACGACTGGGACGCGGTGATCCGGGTGCACCTGCGCGGACACTTCCTGCCCACGCGCGCTGCGGTGCGGCACTGGAAGGAGGCCAAGCAGCCCGGCCACGTCGTGCACACGGCGTCCACATCCGGGATCCTCGGCAACTTCGGGCAGAGCAACTACGGCGCGGCCAAGGCAGGCATCGCGGCGTTCTCCACGATCGTGGCCATGGAGGGCGCGCGCGGCGGCATCACGTCCAACGCCATCGCACCGACCGCGCTCACGGCCATGACGCTCGACCTCATGCCGCAGGAGTTCCGCGACGACCGCGACGCCGCCATCGGCCGCGGCGAGTTCGACTTCTTCGCCCCCGAGAACGTCGCCCCGTTGGTGTCGTTCCTGTGCTCGGACGACTCGGCACACATCAGCGGCAAGGTCTTCGGTGTGCAGGGCGACAGCATCGAGATCTTCCAGCCGTTCACCAGCGTGGCCGAGGTCCGCAACGACGGGAAGCGCTGGGACCCCGAGGACATCGGCGGCCGCATCGACGAGCTGTGGTCTGCGAGCGGCATCACCCCGGGCGCGGAGAACATGATGGCCAAGATGCGCTACCAGATCCTCGCGCTCTGACCGGCCTGCAACGGCGGGTCAGGGCAGCCAGGACACCCGGCCGGCGAGCAGCGCGTAGCCGGTGAAGGCCACCACGTCGATCAGGGCGTGCGCGCCGACCAGCATCCACAGGCGGTTGGTGCGTTGCCACACCCGCCCGAACACCACGCCCATCACGACGTTGCCGACGAACCCGCCGAGCCCCTGGTAGAGGTGGTAGGCGCCGCGCAGCAGCGCCTGGGCCAGCAGCGAGGCGTTCTCCGACCAGCCGAGCTGGCGCAGCCGGGTGATCAGGTACGCCACCATGACCACCTCCTCGGCCCAGCTGTTCGCCAGCGCCGAGGCCACCAGCACGGGCAGCAGCCACCAGGTCTGCCCGAGCGTGGACGGGGCGACCGTCAGGCTGACGCCGAGCGCGCGGGCCGCCAGGTAGAGCCCCAGGCCGGGGACCCCGATGAGGGCCGCGAGGCCGGCGGCGCCGAGCGCGTCGCGGCCCGGCTGCCGGGCGTCGAGCCCCACCGCGCGCATCGCGAACCCGGCCCGGATCAACAGATAGGCGCCCAGTGCGCCCCAGCCGACGAGCTGCAGCACGCGCGTGAGCTGCAGCGTGAGGTCGACGAGCCCGACCTGCGCGGCAGGCGCGTTGAGCGTCACCTGCTGCTGGGCGAGCGGGACGGGCTGCAGCACCGCGTCGAGCAGGCTCAACGCGCTGCGCAGCGCGGAGAGCCCGATGGTGACGGTGAGGACGACCAGCACCTCGAGGGTCACCAGCCGACGGGTCCGCGGATCGGTGATCACCGCGATCGGGGGCCGGGACACGATCGGCGACGGTACCCGCAGCGTAGTCTGGTGCACGTGTTGCGGCTGGCGTTCTCCCCCCGCTGGATGATGTGGCATCTGCTGACGCTCGGCGCGATGGCCACCTGTGGGTGGCTCGCGATCTGGCAGTGGCAGCGGGCCGGTTCGGCGCTCGGTTCGGCGCTCAACGTCGGCTACGGCCTGCAGTGGCCCGTCTTCGCGATCTTCTTCGGCGTGATGTGGTGGCGGATGCTGCGGTTGGAGGCGCGCAGAATCCCCGAGGATCCGGTCGCGCAGGCACCCCCCGTCGCCCTGCCGGACACGTCGAGCCCGTTCACCGCCCATCCGCGCGTCTCTGCCGTACCGGCGATCACCGACGAGACGAACCCGCAGCTCTCCGAGTACAACCGCCTGCTCAAGCAGCTCGCCGACCGCCACGAGCGGTCTCACTGAGGACGAAGGAACCACCGTGTCGATCGCCGCCGCCCTGCGCAACTACCGCATCGCCGCCTGGGTCACGGGCATCGGGCTCATCGTGCTCGTGTTCATCGCGATGCCGCTGAAGTACTTCTTCGACACCCCCGGCCCGGTCGCGGTCGTCGGCGTCACGCACGGCTTCCTCTACATGATCTACATCGTGTGCACGCTGATCCTCGCCGAGCGCGTGCGGGCGAAGCCGCTGGAGGCACTGGTCGTGCTGCTCGCAGGCACCATCCCGGTCGCCTCGTTCGTGGCGGAGCGGGCGGTCACCGCCCGGGTGCAGGCCGGTCAGACGGCGGCCTGATCGGGCGGCGCCGTCGTCCCGCGCAGCGGGCACCCCACCAGGCGACGCAGCTGCGCCCGCAGCTCGTCGGGCGTGCTGATCGACCGTTCCCACGCGAGTCGGACGTCGTGGTCCTGCTCGCCGGTCTCCACGCGCAGCCGCAGCCCGCAGCGGTCCACGCCCAGCGGTCGGATGCGCAGCACGCGGGCATCGCGCAGCGGTGCGGGCAGGTGCCGAGCCAGTGCCGTGAAGATCTCCGGGTGGGCCGACTCCAGATGGCCGAGCCACGGACGTTCGTGGCAGCAGAACGGGTCCGGCCGGGCCGCCGCGAGCTCGACGGGTGCGAGCGCAGCGGTGCCCTCGGCGTCGGACAGGACCGCCGAGTCGGGCGCGAGCCGCACCATCGTGGCGCCGTGCCCGAGCTCCAGCAGGGCGGGACGCGGGTGCTGCTCGGCGAGGCCGACGGCGATCCGGCGGGCCCGCACCGGGTCGACGGCGGACAGCAGGCCGGTGATCCACAGCAGCCCGCGGACCGGCTCGCGCAGGTCGACCGGTGCGGCGTCGGCCAGTTCCAGCATCACGGCGAGCCCGCCGTGCACGCGCTGCAACACCGGCTCGTCGTCGGCCAGCAACAGCACCGCGGACCCGTCGGCGTGCACGTGGTGCAGCCGCGGGTGGGCGATCGGCGACCCGGTGCCGACGAGCGCGGCGGCGCCTCCCGTGCGGGCGGTGATGCTGCGGGCGCGTTCGGCGTCGGTCGGGGCGGGGGCCCGCCGCAGGCGCGTGGTTCCCAAGGAACACCTCCACAATTTAGGTGAGCCTAAGCTAGCTTCATCGGGCGCGGTGGCGCAACCATCAGCCGCTTTGGTTCCCCGGAGACCGACCCGTTAGCGTCTGTGGCCGTGACGACGGTGCCGACGGCGGGAATCGACCCCTGGTCCATCCCGCCCCTCTTCGCGCAGCTCGTCGACGACACGAGCCTGCTCCGCGCGCGCGTCGACGTAGTGGCGGTCGAGACGGCGGTCGCGCGCTATCTCGGGGCGCGCGCGGGCCTCTACGGCGGCCTCGTCGGGCAGCTCGTGTGCCCGGTGTCGCGGCTGTCCGCGCTGGTCAAGGAGCTGGCGCGCTCCGCACCCGCCCGGCCGGTGGACCTCTCGCTCGTCGTCGACACCGGGCTCGGCGCCGTCCCCAAGGCCCTGTCCATGGTGCTGTCGAGGCCGAGCCTGCTCGCGCCGCGGACCGTCGAGACGGCCGCGCCGCCCGACGTCGACGGCGTCTGGCTCGACCGTGTGGCCGAGTTCGTGCCCGAGGACGTGGTGGCCGTCGTCGAACCCCGGCGCCCCACCGCGGAGGACCCCGACGGCACCGACGCCTGGCTGGACGCGGTGCGCCGCGTCGCCGACCAGGGCTGCACGCCCAAGCTGCGGTGCGGCGGCCCGCGCCCGTCGGACGCACCGACCAGCGAGGACGTCGAGCGTTTCGTCCGGGTGGTCGTGGAGACGGGGCGCGCGTTCACCACGTTCGGTCTGTCGCAGGTGGTGCGCACCGACGACGCGGGCGCGCGTCACCACGGCGTCGTCAACCTGCTGGTGGCCGTGGCCCGTGCCCTCGGAGACGGCGACGTCACGGACGCCCTGCGCAGCACCGACGGCGCCGCGCTCGCCGCGGAGGCCGACGGCCTCTCGGAGCGCATGGTCGCCGGTGTCCGTGGGCTGCTGTCGCGCTGCGGCACCGATGCAGAACCCGTCCCCGGTACCGCCCTGGCGGGTCTGGGCCTCCTGCCTCGGTGACACCGGCGGCCCTCACCTAGGCTGCGTCGTGTGGGTCGACTGGCGTTCCTCGGGCCGCACGCCACGTTCACCGAGCAGGCGCTGCGGTCGCTCCCGGAGTCTCACGGGGCCGAGCTGATGCCCTGCGCAGGCAGTACGGCCGTGCTCGACGCCGTGCGCAACGGCGACGCCGACGCCGGTTGCGTGCCGATCGAGAACAGCGTCGAGGGTGCCGTCGGCGCGGTGCTCGACGGGCTCGTCGCCGATCCGCGGCTGGTCATCGTGCGGGAAGCACTGGTGGCCGTCCGGTTCGCGGTGATGGCTCGGCCCGGCACCCGCACCGCGGACGTCCGTCGGGTCGGCTCCCACCCGCACGCCGTCGCACAGACGCGGGGCTGGCTCGCCACGCACCTGCCGGACGCCGAGGTGCTGCTCACCTCGTCCACGTCGGAGGCGGCGGCGCAGGTGGCCCGCGGCGACCTCGACGCGGCCGTGGCCGCGCCGCTGGCGGCCGAGCAGCACGGCCTCGCCGTGATCGTCGACGACGTCGC
>JAKDLE010000168.1 GCA_030453005.1 Pseudonocardia sp.
GTTCTCGTCGGCGGCCGCACGCACGACCCGTCCGTCGGCCAGCACCACTTCGGCCGACTCCAGATTGTCGATGCTCAGCCCGGCCTGCCGGGACAACCAGCCCATACCCCCGCCCAGCGTGAGGCCGGCGACCCCGGTGTGGCTGATCGCCCCCAGTGGCACGGCCAGCCCATGCTCCTGTGTCGCCGCGTCCACGTCTGCGAGCAGTGCCCCGCCCTGCACGCGCGCCCGCCTCGCCGGTGCGTCGACCGTCACCCCCCGCATACCGCTGAGGTCGATCATCAGCCCGCCGTCGGTCGTGCACCGGCCGGCGATGTTGTGTGCCCCGGCACGGATCGCGACCTCCAGCCCCTCCGCCTGGGCGTAGGCGAGCGCAGCGACGACGTCCGCCGCAGACGTGCATCGGGCGATCACCGCGGGCCGGCGGTCGATGTCGGCGTTCCAGACGCGACGGACGTCGTCGTAGTCCGCGCCCTCTGGCGTCACCACCGTTCCGCGCATCGCGCCCCGCAGGTCCTCGATTCCCCCACCGACGGTCTGGGTCATGGCAGCCTCCTCCGCTGGACATCCGCACGACATCCGCACGACATCACGGGGTGAGGAGAGCACTACCGGGCTCGTGATACGCGGCTGGGCGATCCTGCCCCTTTGCAGGCCAGATCTGCCCGTTCGGCACGCGCCCGTCAGGCCGCAGCGGTCTCGGCGACCGGCTCCAGAGCCAGCTCCAGCACCTCGGCCACGTCGGCCACCGGGTGGATCCGCAGCTCGCCGCGGATGCCCTCGGGCAGGTCGTCGAGGTCGGGTTCGTTGCGCTTCGGGATGATCACATCGGTGAGCCCGGCCCGGTGCGCGGCCAGCAGCTTCTGCTTGACCCCGCCGATCGGGAGCACCCGGCCCTGCAGCGTGACCTCGCCGGTCATGCCGACGCTCGCCTTCACCGGTCGCCCGGTGGCCAGCGAGGCCAGGGCCGTCGTCATCGTGACGCCCGCGCTCGGCCCGTCCTTCGGCACCGCACCCGCGGGCACGTGGACGTGCAGCTTCCTGGAAGCCAGGTCCCCGGCCAACCCGCGGGACCGCAGGTAGCTCAACGCGATCGACACGGACTCCTTCATGACGTCGCCCAGCTGGCCCGTGAGGATCAACCCGGCCTCGCCCTCCATCGAGGTGGCCTCGATGAACAAGACGTCACCACCAGCTCCGGTGACCGCCAGCCCCGTCGCGACGCCGGGCACCGAGGTGCGCTCGGCCGACTCCGGGGTGAACCGCGGACGGCCCAGGAACGTGACGAGCGCGTCGGCGTCGATGTGGATCGGCGCCTCCCTCCCGGAGTCCAGCGCCACGGCCACCTTGCGCAGCGTCTTCGCCAGGCCCCGCTCCAGCTGCCGCACGCCCGCCTCCCGGGTGTACTCCGCGGCGATCATCGACAGGGCCACGTCGGTGAACTCCACGTCGTCGGTGTCCAGCCCGGCCTTCTCGACCTGCCGGGGCAGCAGGTGGTCGCGCGCGATGGCGACCTTCTCCGCCTCGGTGTAGCCGTCGAGCGTGACGGTCTCCATCCGGTCCAGCAGCGGACCGGGGATGGTGTCGAGCTGGTTGGCCGTGGCGAGGAACAGCACGTCGGACAGGTCGAGGTCGACCTCGAGGTAGTGGTCGCGGAACGTGTGGTTCTGCGCCGGGTCGAGCACCTCCAGCAGGGCGGCGGTCGGGTCGCCGCGGTAGTCGCTGCCGACCTTGTCGATCTCGTCGAGCAGCACGACCGGGTTCATCGAGCCCGCCTCGCGGATGGCCCGCACGATCCGGCCGGGCAGCGCGCCGACGTAGGTGCGCCGGTGCCCGCGGATCTCGGCCTCGTCCCGCACACCGCCCAGCGCGACGCGCACGAACTTGCGGCCCATCGCGTGTGCGACCGACTCCCCCAGCGACGTCTTGCCGACGCCGGGCGGGCCGACGAGCGAGAGCACCGCGCCGGAGCCCCTCCCCCCGACGGCGCCGAGCCCGCGACGGTTGCGCCGGGAGCGGATGGCCAGGAACTCGATCAGCCGCTCCTTGACGTCGTCGAGTCCGGCGTGGTCGGCGTCGAGGACGGCGCGGGCGGCGACCAGGTCGTCGGTGTCCTCGGTGCGCTCCGACCAGGGGATGTCGAGGACCGTGTCGAGCCAGGTGCGGATCCAGCCCGACTCCGGGCTCTGGTCGGATGCGCGCTCCAGCTTGCCCACCTCGGTGAGCGCGGCCTTGCGCACGTGCTCGGGGAGGTCCGCGGACTCGACGCGGGTGCGGTAGTCGTCGGACCCCTCGGGCTCGCCCTCACCCAGCTCCTTGCGGATCGCGGCCAGCTGCTGGCGCAGCAGGAACTCGCGCTGGGTCTTCTCCATACCCTCGCGGACGTCCCCGGCGATCTTCTCGGAGACCTCCTGCTCGGCGATGTGCTCGCGGGTCCAGGAGATCAGCAGCTCCAGCCGCTCGACCACGTCGGTCTCGGCGAGCAGCTGGGCCTTGTGCCCCAGGTCGAGGTAGGACGCCCAACCCGCGGTGTCGGCGAGCTGGCCGGGGTCGGTGATCTGCTGCACGGAGTCGATCACCTGCCACGCGCCGCGCTGCTGCAGGATCCCGACCACGAGCGCCTTGTACTCCTTGGCGAGCTCGGTCGCCCGGCCGGTGACCGGGGCATCCTCGATCGGGGCTGCCTCCACCCACAGCGCCGAGCCGGGGCCGGTGACCCCGGAGCCGATCTGCGCGCGGCCCTCACCGCGCACCACGGCCGCCTTCTCCCCGCTGGGGAGCCTGCCGACCTGTTCCAGGACGGCGATCGTGCCCACGGCCGCGTACCGGCCGTCGAGTCGGGGGACGAGCAGGACCTTGCGGTCGACGCTCTCCGCCGCGTAGACCCCCGCCTGCACCTCGGGGTCGTCGAGGCGAACGGGAACCACCATGCCGGGCAGCACCACCGAGTCGGCGAGCGGAAGCACCGGCAGCTTCAGCAACTCTGTCATGTCCCGAACAACCGTTACAGCGTTGAACTTGTTCCAGCGTTCAAGGAACTACGCTGCGAGCGAACGTCGGCGCCCGCCAGCCGGGGCGGCTTGCCCGACCAAGACCTCTGTATTACTTTTGAACTCATGAGCGTTCGGAGACCAGCTTTTCGGAGTTGATTCAGCATCCCAGCAACACCGTTGCGATCCTCCGCGCTTCCCGCTCTCGTTCGGTGCGGCTGCATCGCCGCGGCCACGAGGACCTCGTACTGATCTCGGCAGCTCGGGCGGACCAGGCAGCGGAGATGATGTCGGTCGCCACCGGCCTGCTCGAAGCGTTCGCCGACGACGACACGGGTCGTCCGCAGCTCAGGCGGATCCTCCCGAAGGTCTTTCCCTGGGTCAGGTACCTCCCGGTCGCCGACCTGGACGAACTGGTCACCGATGTGATCGACGCGCTCAACGTCGCCGACAGCATGGACAACCCCGTCGCCCTGACCCAGGTGGTCGCCGCATGGCGGCATACCGCCGAGGTGCACGCCGATCCGGAGCTGCGCGATCTGGTTCGCGCCACGACGGGTGACTTCGGCGCGGTCCCTCCGCCGCCGACGGAGTGAGCCCGAAGCGCGGCGACCGAGCTGCCCCGCCTGCCGGCCCGGACGAGTGGGAGGTCCGCTTCGGCACCAACTGAAGGGTGCGCTGGCTCTGGGCGCGCACCGTGGCCGACAGTTGGCGTGTTGGCAGATCGAGGTGACCGGCGGCGGCCGGATCTGGTACCTGCTCGATGCCGAGGGCCGGACGGTGTGGATCACCTACGCCGGATCGGCTCATCCTCGCGCCACCGAGTAGCCAGTCGGCGGGCAGCCCGATCGGGGTGACGCCGCCGTACTCCATCCCGCTGCGCGCCACGACGTCGTCCATCGGCGCGAACGACGCCTTGCGTGCGTTGATCCGCCTGCGGACGATCCCGTTGACGTCGGCGCGGGTGCTGGCGAGCACGAGGCAGGCCGCGTAGCGGGTGTCCTCGCCCCGGCGCCCGGCCACGACGACGCAGTTGGCGGAGCCGTCGAGCGGGGAGGAGTACGCGGCGCAGAACTCGGCGGTGTCGGCCAGCGCCGGATCGATCTCCGCGACGCCGACGAGCGCGGCGTCGGCCGGGTCGAGCGCCTGGAGTGCGAGCGCGACGGGGTGGGCGAGCAGGTCGGGCCGGTCGAGCGCCGGGACAACCGTCAGGGTGCCCAGGACCGACCACCTCACCGGTGCGGTCCGCTCCCCTGCACGCCGACGACGGCGGGTTTGACGTCGACGAGGTAGATGAGCGCGGCGAGCCAGAACAGGGCGCCGCTGCCGCCGAGACCGGTGTAGAACACGACGAGGATCAGCGCGCTGGCCCCGGTGATCCCGAGCCAGGCGGGCTTGGTCAGCTTGTCCGCGGCGGTGAACGCATCGGCCCGCTGCCGCACCGCGTGGATGAACGCGTAACCGCCGACGGGGATCGCGAGCAGCCCGATCCCCAACAAGATGTAGTTGTCGAGGTTGTACAGGAGCTCCAGCACGGGTTCACAGTACCCGGGTCCCCGGCACAGCACAGCGCCCCCGGAGGCCGTGGGGCCTTCGGGGGCGCTGGGTGGCTGAGGGTCGGCGGGACCGACGATCAGCTGCTGGTCTTCGAGCCGTTCGCCGTGGAGGTGCTGCGGGCGGCGGGCTTGCGGGTGGCCGCCTTCGGGGCGGTGCGGTTGGCGGCCTTGCGGCTCGCGCTGCGCGCGGTGCCCGCGGCCTCGTCACCGGTCACGTTGATGGTGGCGGCGGCGTCCTCGCCTGCCTCGGCGACCTTGCCGGAGGCGTCCTCGGCCACCTCGGTGACCGTCTCGGCGGTCTCGGCGGCGAAGCGCTGGGTGGCGCGGGCCGTCTTCTCACCGGCGGAGCGGGTCTGCCGGGTGACCGTGCGCAGGGCCTTCTCCCCGGCGTCGTGCGCGTCGTCGACCAGGTCATCGACACGGGCGTCGAGCTTGTCGGTGTAGGTCTCGATGGTCGAGATGGCCTTCTTCACCTGCGACTGCTTGCGGATGCGGCCCCAGGTCTTCTCGCCGCGCTCGGCGAAACCGCTGTAGGTCTCCTCGGCGTCGACGCGCAGCTCGGAGGCCAGCTGACGCAGGCCCTGCGGCGTGAGGCGCTGCGGGAGCTCCGCGGCGCGGTTGACGGCCTCGCCGACGCGGGCGACGGCGTAGTCGCCTGCACCGAGCACGGCCAGCAGCGGGGTGCGGGCGACCTCGGCGCGCTGCGACACGTTGTGCGCGGCCTGCTCGCGGGCCTTGCGGACGTCGGTCGAGGTGGGCAGCGAAACGGGCATGGTGATCACTCCTGGTCTGACGGGCCGGGAACGACGGGCAGGTCGTTCTCGCGGCGGAAGGTCGAGTAGATGTCGAGGAGCACCTGCTTCTGGCGCTCCGTCAGGGTCGGATCGGCGAGCACGGCGTCGGTGACGACGCTCGCCGGGCGTTCGTCGAGGATCCCGGCCTTCACGTACAGCGCCTCCGCGGAGATGCGGAGACCCCGGGCGATCTGCTGGAGGATCTCGGCCGACGGCTTGCGCAGGCCCCGCTCGATCTGGCTGAGGTAGGGGTTGGACACGCCTGCGGTGCGGGCGAGCTGGCGCATCGACACATCGGCCAGCTCGCGCTGGCTGCGGATGTAGGCGCCGATACCCTCGACGGTCTGACCGACGGCGTGACCGGCGTGCTCGACCGCGTGGCCGACCTGTCCGACGACCTGACCCACGCGTTCCGTAGGTCGGTCGGGCTTGTCTTCCGGGTTCATACCGTTCACCTCCGTCCCTGTCGCAAGCGACGTTACCCGTGGGTGCTAGCAGTTGCAAGCGGGATGCTTGCGCAGGTGGCGTGGGCTCCGCCACAACCCCGGGTACGGTGTGTCTCCACAGCCGAACCCGGCAGCAGAGGAGGACGATGACCGCCCGTCGACTCCTCGACCCGCTCGCCGGACAGGGCCCCGCGCTCGCCGCGGTCGCCGTCGGCGGGGCGGTCGGGGCACTCGCCCGCCACGCCGTCGGCGTCGCCGCCCCGCATCGCCCGGGCACGTTCCCCTGGGCCGTGTTCGGCGTCAACGTGACGGGGTGCCTCCTGATCGGGGTGCTGATCGTGGCGGTCACGGAGGGGCGACGCGTGCCCGCCCTGGCGCGCCCGTTCCTGGGCACCGGCGTGCTCGGCGGGTACACGACGTTCTCCACCTACGCCGTCGACGGGCTGACGCTGCTGGGCACCGGAGACGTCGCGACCGCGGCGGCCTACGTGGTGGGCACGCTCGTCGCCGCGGTCGCCGCCACCTGGCTGGGTCTGCGCCTCGCTCGCGCGGTGCTGCACCGATGATCACCCTGCTGGTGGTGCTGGGCGCCGCGGTCGGCGCGCCCCTGCGCTACGCCGTGGACCGCATGGTGGCGGCCCGGCACGGCACCGGGTTGCCGTGGGGCACGTTCGTCGTCAACGTCGCGGGGTCGTTCGTACTGGGGGGGGGGGGGGGGGGGCCCCCCGGGCGGGGGGGGGGGGCGGGGGGGGGGGCCGGGGGGGGGGGGGCGCCCCCCCCCCCACACCCCCCCCCCCCCGCGGGGGGGGGGGGGGGGGGGGGCGGCCCCCCCCCCCC
>JAKDLE010000002.1 GCA_030453005.1 Pseudonocardia sp.
ACCTGCATCTCGACCAGGTGCTTTCGGCCCAGCACCCGCTGTCGGACGCCCACGACGAGATGCTGTTCATCATCCAGCACCAGACCAGCGAGCTGTGGATGCGGCTGGCGCTGCACGAGTTGGGCGCGGCGCGCGAGGCGATCGCGGCCGACCGGCTGCGGCTGGCCTTCAAGATGCTGACCCGCGTGGCGCGCATCTTCGAGCAGTTGAACAACGCCTGGGACGTGCTGCGCACGGTCCCCGCGGGCGCGCCGGTGACCTACACCGAGTACGCCGCGAAGTCCGGTCGCCCCGCCGCCGTACGCGCGGCGGCGTCGGCGTGCGCCCGCAACGCCGCCGCGCTGTTCGTCCCCTGCCACCGGGTGCTGCGCAGCGACGGCACACTCGGCGGCTTCCGCTGGGGAGTGGACGTGAAACGCAAGCTCCTGGCTCACGAGTCGACGCACTGACCCGAGCCCGGCGAACCCTCCCCCCATTGCAGCAAGGCCACCTTCATGCAACCTCGTTGCGTGAAGGTGGCCTTCCTGCAAGTCGGGCGGGGGTCTCCGCGCCGCGGCGGGACCGGTCGACCATGCGTTCGACCGTTCGGCGATTGCTCCCGTCCGCCCGTCCTCGCGCGGCGCGTCCGGACCGGTTCTGTCGGTACCCCGTTGCACCCTGGACCGCATGGACATCGTCGTGTTGCTCATCGGCCTCGCCGTCGGATCGGCGCTGGGGGCCGCGGCCGCGTGGGCGCTCGTCACGGCGCGGGCACGGGCCACCGTCGCCGAGGCGGCCCGCACGGCCGCCGACGCCTCCGCGATGGCCCGGGCCGACGCGGCCGGGCTGCGGGCCGAGCGCTCCGGTCTGGTGGCCCGCGTCGAGTCGCTGGGCGAGCAGCTCGACCGCGCCGTCGAGCGGTCGCGCCGGGCCGAGTCCGAGGCCGCGGCGGCGCAGGCCGCGCTGTGCAGTGAACGGGAGGCCGGTGCGCAGCGGGAGGAGCTGCTCACCCGCCGCGACGTCGAGCTCAAGCAGGCGTTCCGGGCGCTGTCGGCCGACGCGTTGGCTCGCAACAACGAGCAGTTCGTGGCGCTCGCGGAGGGCCGGATCAAGGAGGCTACCGCTGCGCTGCACGCCAAGGCCGAGGGCGACGCCGCCGCCCGCGCGCACGCCATGAGCACGCTGCTCGACCCGATGACGTCCACGTTGGCGCGCGTCGAGGGGCAGCTGCGCGACGTGGAGAAGGAGCGCGACTCGGCCTACGCGGGGCTGCGCGAGCAGGTCAGCGCGATGGCGTCGAGCTCAGAGCAGCTCCGGGGCGAGACGGCGCAGCTGGTCAACGCGTTGCGGGCGCCGCAGGTCCGCGGGCGCTGGGGCGAGCTGCAGCTGGAGCGGATCGTGCAGCTCGCCGGCATGGTGGAGCACTGCGACTTCTCCACGCAGGTCACCGGCCACGGCGAGGACGGCGGTGTGCGGCCCGACATGGTGGTGCGGCTCGCGGGCGGCAAGCAGGTCGTCGTCGACGCGAAGGTGCCGTTCGCGGCGTACCTGGAGGCGGTGGAGAGCCGCGACGCCGAGGTCCACGCCGAGCGACTGTCGGCGCACGCCCGCCAGCTGCGCCGGCACGTCGACGCGCTGAGCGCCAAGAGCTACTGGGAGGCGTTCGCGCCGTCGCCGGAGTTCGTGGTGCTGTTCGTGCCGGGCGACCCGTTCCTGGAGGCCGCGCTGCAGGCCGACCCGTCGCTGATGGAGCACGCGTTCGCCCACAACGTGGTGATCACCACGCCCACCACCCTCATCGCGCTGCTGCGCACCGTCGCCTACAGCTGGCGCCAGGAGTCGCTCGCGCGCAACGCCGCGCAGGTGCACCAGCTCGGCAAGGAACTCCACGGGCGGCTGGCCACGATGGGCACCCACGTCGCCAAGCTCGGCCGCAGCCTCGACGCCGCGGTGGGCAGCTACAACCAGACCGTCAGCTCGTTGGAGTCGCGCGTGCTGGTCACGGCGCGCAAGCTCACCGACCTCAAGGTCGCCGACGACGAGCTCGCCGCGCCCGGCCAGATCGAGCGCTCGCCCCGGGTGGTCGCCGCACCGGAGCTGGTGGCCTCGGCCGCCGACGCGCTGGTCGGGCTCCCGGAGCGGCCCCACGATCGTGAGCGCGGACGTGACGACCGTGGCGAGGAGGGCCGGGCTACCGTGAACGGATGACCATCGACGTCGCCGAGCGGGGCTCCGCCGGGCGCTGGTCCGTGCCCGAGCGCTCCATGATCGCCACCGTGCTCGGCGTGCCGCCGGCGGCGGCGGTCGGCATCGCGGCCACCCTCACCGGGCTCGGCGTACTGGTCGACCTGCTGCGCATGGGCACGCTCGGCGCGGTCTTCACCGTCTGCTACCTCGGCGGCTGCCTCCTGTCGGTCGCCTGGGTCCGTCGCCGCAGTGTGTTCTGGCCGATGGTGACGCCGCCGCTGCTGATCGCCGTCGCCGTGCCGGTGGTGGTGCTGCTCCTCGGATCGCCGCGGCCGGGCACCGGCATCTCCGAGCGGCTGCTGACGATCGGCGCGCCGCTGGTCAACAGCTTCCCCACCATGTCGTGGACGACCGGCGCCGTGCTCGCGGTCGGGGTGGCCCGGCTGCTGGTGCAGCGTCCGGGGGTGGAGGCGGCGCGGCCGAAGGCGACGCGGGTCAGCGCGCGGCGCGCGACGGGCGCAGCTCGCGGGGCAGCGAGAAGGTCAGGGTCTCCTCGGCGGTCGTGATCTCCTCGATCGAGTCGAAGCCGCGCTCGGCCAGGTGGTCGAGCACGGATCGCACGAGGATCTCCGGCACCGACGCGCCGCTGGTGACGCCCACGGTCTGCACGCCGTCGAGCCAGGCGTCGTCGATCTCGCGGGAGTAGTCGATCAGGTGCCCGGCGCCTGCGCCCGCCTGCAGCGCCACCTCGACCAGACGCACCGAGTTCGACGAGTTGGTGGAGCCCACCACGAGCACGAGGTCGCACCGTGCGGCCATCGCCTTGACGGCCACCTGACGGTTCTGCGTGGCGTAGCAGATGTCGTCGGACGGCGGGTTCTGCAGCGCCGGGAACCGCTCGCGCAGCGCGTGCACCGTCTGCATGGTCTCGTCGACGCTCAGGGTGGTCTGGGAGAGCCAGATGACCTTCTCGGGGTCGCGCACGGTGACTGCTGCGACGTCCTCGGCGGTCTCGACGAGCTGGATGTGCGCAGGCGCCTCGCCCGCGGTGCCCTCGACCTCCTCGTGGCCGTGGTGGCCGACGAGCAGGATGTCGTAGTCCTCGCGGGCGAACCGCTTGGCCTCGTGGTGCACCTTCGTGACCAGCGGGCAGGTGGCGTCGATCGTGCGCAGCTCACGCGCCTTGGCCTGCTCGTGCACGGCGGGTGACACCCCGTGCGCGGAGAACACGACGAGCGCGCCCGGCGGCACCTCGTCGGTGTCGTCGACGAAGATCGCGCCGCGTGCCTCGAGCGTCTCGACGACGTGGCGGTTGTGCACGATCTGCTTGCGGACGTACACGGGGGCGCCGTGCTGCTCCAGGGCCAGTTCCACGGCCTCGACGGCCCGGTCCACCCCGGCGCAGTAGCCCCGCGGCTTGGCGAGCAGGACACGCTTCCCAGTTGCCGACATGGGGCCCAGCGTACGGATGCGTCCGGGCGCGAGCCGCCCATCGTGTCCCGTCGCACGTGGCGCCGCACCAGACCGGCACGGCTCGCGAGGTCCGCGGTCGGGGCACCCCGGGCTGCCTCGACGCCGTGCGCAGGCGAGACTGTGTCCATGATGTCGCTTCCACTGCCGGTGCGCCTCGCGGCCGGCCTCGTCGCCACCGCCGTGGAGCAGGCTCGGGACCTGCCCCGGCTCGTCGTCGAATTCCCCGTCACCGCGGTGAGCCAGGCGCTGCAGGCGTCCATGCGGGTGCAGCAGAAGGTCACCGAGCTGGCCATCAAGGGCGACCGCGCGCTGGGTTCCCTGCGTCCCGTGGAGGACAGGCCGAGCTGGGCCACGTTCGACGACGAGGAGCCCCCGCACCGCAACGGCGCCAGCACCGTCACCACGCTGCGTCCACAGGCCCCCCGCACCGCGCGTCCGATCCCGGTGGTGCGCGAGGAACCCGCGCTCGTCGAGTCGGCCCTCGACGTGGAGACGGCCGTGGAGACCGAACCCGAGCCCGCAGGCCCGAACGTCCTGCCCGGGTACGGCGACCTGACGATCCCGCAGCTGCGCGCGAAGCTCCGCGTGCTGACCGTCGGGGACCTGCGCGCGCTGCTGGCGTGGGAGCAGGCCCACGAGGACCGGCCGCCGTTCGTCACGATGCTGAGCAACCGGATCACCACGGTCACGGAGGCGTGAGCACCACGCCGGAACAACCCTGGCCGGTACGCACGGTGGCGCGCAAGATCGCCGCGTGGGTCGACCGGCTCGGCGCCGTGTGGGTGGAGGGCCAGCTCGCGCAGGTCACCGCGCGGGCAGGCACCGGCACCGCGTTCCTCGTGCTCCGCGACCCGGCCGCGGACGTGTCGCTGCAGCTCACCGCGCCGATCGGGCTGGTCCGTGGCGGCGGGACCGCGGTCGCCGAGGGCAACCGCGTGGTCGTGCACGGCAAGCCGTCGTTCTTCCTGGGCCGCGGCACCCTGAGCCTGCGGGTCGACGAGATCCGCGCCGTCGGCATCGGCGACCTGCTGGCCCGCATCGAGCGGCTGCGCAGGCTGCTCGCCGCCGAGGGCCTTTTCGACGCGGCCCGCAAGCGCCGCCCCCCGTTCCTGCCGAGCCGGATCGGGCTGGTCACGGGGCGCGCGTCGGCCGCCGAGCACGACGTCGTCCAGGGTGCGACGGGTCGCTGGCCCGCGGTCCGCTTCCGCATCGAGCACGTCGCGACACAGGGGGCGCTCGCCGTGCCGCAGATCGTCGACGCGCTCGGCGCGCTGGACCGCGACCCCGATGTCGACGTCATCGTGCTCGCCCGCGGCGGTGGCAGCGTCGAGGACCTACTGCCCTTCTCCGACGAGACGCTGTGCCGCGCCGTGGCCGCGTGCCGCACGCCCGTCGTGTCCGCGATCGGACACGAACCCGACATGCCGCTCGTCGACCACGTCGCCGACGTCCGCTGCTCCACCCCCACCGAAGCAGCCCGCCGCCTGGTGCCCGACCTCGCCGAGGAGACCACCCGCATCGCCGGGCTGCGCGACCGCGCCCGTCGTGCCCTCCGCGGCTGGGTCGACCGGGAGGAGCGGCTGCTCACCGCGCTCCGCGGGCGGCCCGTGCTGGCCGACCCGCTGCGGGCGCTCGACGCGCGGGAGGCCGAGGCGGAGCGGCTGCGCGAGGCGGCCCGCGCCTGCCTCACGCGCGGGCTCGACCGGCGCGCCACCGAGATCGAGCACCTCCGCGCCCGACTCACGACGCTGGGGCCCGCCGCCACGCTGGCCCGCGGGTACGCGGTGGTGCAGCGCGTCGTCGACGGTCCCGGCCCGCCACCGGTGCTGCGCTCGGTCGGCGAGGTGGAACCCGGTGCGGTACTGCGGATCCGCGTCGCCGACGGCGCCGTGACGGCCACCGTCGACGGCCCGGCCCCGCCCGCGCCGACGGCCGCGAAACCCCGGCGCAGCCGCACGACGAAGGCCGTCACCCGGACCCCGGCCGCCCGGACCTCCACGGCCCGGACCCCCACGGCCCGGACCTCCACAGGGAGCAGCGATGAGTGAGCAGACGCGGGCGGAGACGTCGAGCTACGAGCAGGCGCGCGACGAGCTGGTGGAGGTGGTGCGCGCGCTGGAGGCGGGTGGGCTCTCGCTCGACGACTCGGTGGCCCTGTGGGAACGCGGCGAGGCATTGGCCGCGCGGTGCGAGGAGCAGCTCGCCGGTGCGCGGGAGCGCGTGCAGTCCGCGCTGGGCTCCCGCTCCGAGGACACCTCATGATCGATCCACCGCACTCACCGGTCGTGGTGCGCCTCACGGTGCAGTTGACGGCGATCACCTACCGCGGCTGCGTCTCAGCGCGGCGGCGCCGTGCCCACCGGAAGCTCCTCGCCTGCGACCACCGCGCCGACGAGGGTCCGGAACTCGGCCTCCGTGCCGCTGCCGGTGATCAGCACCCGCACGCCGGAGGGCAGCTGCCCGATCCAGATCGGTTCCTCGTCGGGCGCCCCGTACACGACGAACCGCACGCCCGCGACGTCGACGACGCCCTGCGCCGGGACCACCGTCGCCCCGGCCTCGACGGCGAGCAGCGCCTCCTCGCTCGCGTTGCTCTGCAGCAGCCGCAGGTAGCGGCCCTCCGGCGTCACATACCCGACGCGGACGGCGCGCCCGGAGGTGCCGTCGGTGGGGTCGACGAGGTCCTGACCGGTGGAGTTGGACCGCCAATCCGGTGGCACGGCCGGGATCCGCAGCGCGAACGGCACCCCGGGGGCGAGCGCCCGCAGCTGCGCCGGTGCGTCGACGACCGGCCCCGCTCCCGGGTCGACGGTCGGTCCGCCCGGGCTGAACGAGCAGCCGCGGGTGAGGCCTCCGAACACGACGACGACCACCACCAGCACACCGATCGCGAAGAGCATGTCGCGCATCGTCGCGGCTGAGCGCGGGGGCTTGCGGGGTGGTGGCGGAGTCACCCACCCATCATCCCCGTCGCCGTGAGCGCCCGTCGTCACCCCCGCGCCGCCTGCTGATCTGCGAGGATCGCTGTCATCCCCCGTCGGTGCGGCCGTGCCGCCTGCTCGGGGTGTTTCGGTGCGACGAACAGCAGGAGGCCGGAGATGACCACGCCCGCACAGAGCAGTCCGCGGCGCCGGGAGGCACCCGACCGCAACCTCGCCATGGAGCTCGTCCGCGTCACGGAGGCCGCCGCGATGGCCGCGGGTCGCTGGGTCGGACGTGGCGACAAGAACGGCGGTGACGGCGCCGCCGTCGACGCGATGCGCCAGCTGATCGGCAGCGTCTCGATGCGCGGCGTGGTGGTGATCGGCGAGGGTGAGAAGGACGAGGCGCCCATGCTGTTCAACGGCGAGGAGGTGGGCAACGGCGAGGGCGCCTGGGTCGACGTCGCCGTGGACCCGATCGACGGCACCACCCTGATGGCCAAGGGGATGCCCAACGCCGTCGCGGTGCTCGCGGTGGCCGAGCGCGGGGCGATGTTCGACCCCTCGGCGGTGTTCTACATGGAGAAGCTGGCGGTCGGGCCGGAGGCCGCCGACGTGATCGACCTCGCCGCGCCCGTCGCCGAGAACGTCCGCCGGGTCGCCGCGGCGAAGCACCTCGACGTCGCCGACGTGACCGTGTGTGTGCTCGACCGGCCCCGGCACGACCAGCTCGTGGCCGAGATCCGCGCCACCGGTGCCCGCATCAACTTCCTCTCCGACGGCGACGTGGCCGGCGCGATCTCCGCGGCCCGCCCCGACACCGGCGTGGACATGCTCTACGGCATCGGCGGCACGCCCGAGGGGATCATCACCGCGGCCGCGATGAAGTGCATGGGCGGCGCGATGCAGGGCAGGTTGTGGCCGCGCGACGACGAGGAACGCGCCAAGGCGGTGGCCGCGGGCCACGACCTCGACCGCGTACTCACCGCGGACGAGCTCGTGTACGGCGACAACGTGTTCTTCTGCGCCACCGGCATCACCGACGGCGACCTGTTGCGCGGCGTGCGCTACCGCGGCAGCGGCGCCACCACGCAGTCGATCGTGATGCGGTCGAAGTCGGGCACCGTCCGCATGATCGACGGGTACCACCGGCTGACGAAGCTCCGAGAGTACTCCTCGGTGGACTTCGACCTGTCCGACGAACAGATCGGGACCCCGCACGAGGCACCGCCCCCGCCGTGAACAGCACTGCCGCACCCCGTGATCGAATCGTGAGGCGGTGGCCGCTCGGCCGTGCTTGATCTTCCCGACGCCGGGGGCGGATGCTCGACTCTCGGGAGTCGGCCGGTCACGCTCGGTCAGGTCGGGGGTGTCCGTGCGGGTCCGGCAGGTGTGCATCCTGCTCCTGGTCGTCGTGGTCTCCGGGCTGCTCAGCGGCGGTGCCGCGGGCGCTGCGTTCACCACCTCGGCCGTCGTCACCGCCCTGATCGACGCGGTGCCCGAGCGGTACCGGGGCGGTGGCCCGATGTTCGCCGCTGCCGCCGCGCCGTCGGTCGTCGAACCGGCGACGGCCGTGCCGGCACCGGCCGCACCGCGGACGACGGTTCTCCGACCGGCCGTCGGAACGCCGTCGGCCGAGGAACCGGACGCCGAGAAGCCGGACGGCGACCACCCGGACGGCGACGACCCGGAGGTGGACGAGCCGGAGGTCGGGGACGTCGAGGAACCGGCCCAGCCCCGCACCGTGCCGGGCACGCCGTGCCGCAGCACGGCGCGGGCCTGCATCGAGCTGTCCGACAACCAGGCGTGGTTGGTCCGCGACGGCGAGGTCTCCTTCGGCCCCGTCCCGATCACCCACGGCCGCAAGGGTTTCCGGACCCCACGGGGCACGTTCGAGGTCAGCTTCCGCAACCGCGACCACGTCAGCTCCATCTACGACTCGCCGATGCCGTACTCCGTGTTCTTCAACGGCGGGATCGCCTTCCACCAGGGCAGCCTGCAGGAGCGCTCACACGGCTGCATCCACCTGTCGCGGTCCGCGGCGCGGGAGTTCTTCGACTCGCTGCGCCCCGGCGACGTCGTGCAGGTGGTGCGCTGAACCGGCGCCGCCCGGGTCCGCCCCGTCGAACCGCTCCGGGCACCAGCACCTCGGCGACGTCCCTTGACAGCACCACCACCGCCTCGGCGGCTGGTCGTCCACGGCGCTCACCCGGCATTCGGGACGTCGACGTCGCGGGGGAGCACGTCCCGCGGCACGGTCTGTGGCATGCGGACGACGCTAGGACCGGCGACCGTCGCCGGGGATACGCACAACTGCGTACTCAGGCCACGGACGGGGCCCGGGGGTGCGGGCAGCAGTCCCAGGTGCTGGGCACGCAGCACCGCCGAGAGGCGGTCACGCACACCGAGCTTGCCGTAGACGTGCTCCAGGTGTTTGTGGACCGTGCGCTCCGCGACGGCCAGCCGCCGCGCGATCGCCGCGGCCGTCAGGCCCTGGACCAGCAGGCCGAGCACGGTGGCCTCCCGGGGCGTGAGGCGCAGGTCGGTCGCGACCGCGGGCCGGGCCGCCAGCCGCGCCAGCGTCCGCACCTGCTGGTCGATGCCGACCACGAGCCGTCGGACGCGCCGGGCGAGGTCCATCTCGGCCTCGGAGAACGGGCGGTCCCGGGCCACGACGAACGCACCGTGGCCCACGAGGAAGCCGTGCAGCGGCAACGCCACCTGCTCGGGGCAGCCGAACGCCGTCCAGGTGCCGTACCACTCGGCCCGGACGCCGCGGTCGTGCACGACGTCGGCCACCTGTGCGACCTGCACCTCCGCCTCGCGGTAGTGGCGCATGATCGGGTGCCGGGTCATCGCGTGGCGCCGGGACCACTCCTCCATCTCGGCCCGGTGCCCGTGGAACGTCTCCGCGCGCGGGAAGATGGCCCCGCCCAGCACGCCTGCGGCGTCCTGGATGCCGATCCCGCAGCCGCTTCCGCGCAACGAGCGGTTGAGCTGCAAGGCGATCCGCTCGGCGGGCAGCTCCGTCGGCGGGGCATCCAGCACGTCGGCGGCGAGCTCCAGCCACTCCCGATCGGCCTGCACCGTCCCCATCACGCCCCCTGCCCACATCGAGTCTCGTGAACAGGAGCGGCGCGGCGGCGGCTGGATACGGCGGCGCGGAAATCACCCCCGAGCGGCCCCACGGGTCCGTCGGTCCGGGTGGTACCGCCGCGGCACGGGGGTCAGGTCATGGCGTCCCAGAACAGGCGGGTGTCGGCCACCTGCTCGAACGCCGCCATCCGCCCGTCGGACACCCGGATGACGTGGACGAACCGCGACCGCATCGTCTTCCCGGTGGTGCCGTGCACGGCGTCGTACCAGCCGAGGACGAGCACGGTGTCGCCGCTCTCCAGGTACTCCTGGGGGGTGACGGCGAAGGACCTCCACTCGGCGCCGAGCCGCGCGAAGACCCCCTCCACCACGGCCTGCGGGCCGACGAACGTGCCACCGTAGGGGCCACCCGCCGCCCCGACCCACGTCGCATCGGGCTCCATCACGGCGAGCACCGTGGGGATGTCGCCGCGGGCGAACGCGGCGTAGACGGACTGCGCGATGGCGATGTTCGTGCTCTGTGTCGTGGTCACACCGCCAGCGTCGCGCCGATCGGCCGGGGCAGGCAGGGTCGGGAACTGCGTATTGCGCTCAGCTCAGCCGAGGTCGGTGAACAGGCCGTCGACGTCGATCGCGAACCCGGGGAGCAGCGGGCTGGTGAGCCGCTCCCCCGCCCCGACGTCGACGGCCGCGGCGAAACCCGGCCCGGAGGCGTCGCGGCGGAACACCAGCACGCTGGTCGAGGGCGGGTCGACGAGCCACAGTTCGGCGGTGCCCGCCGCTTCGTACTCGCGCAGCTTGCGCCCGACGTCGATCGCCCAGGTGCCGGGCGAGCGCACCTCGATCGCCAGCTCGGGCGGACCCGCGTGGCGCGTCCCACGGGGGCGCTCGGTGATCCACCAGACGTCGGGCTTGTAGACGTGCCCGTCGGAGAGCACCCAGTTGCCCCCGAACCCGGCGCGGCCGAGCGCGCGCTCGAGCGCCCACTCCCGCAACGCCAGCAGGATGCGGGCGGCCACCTCCTGGTGGTCGAAAGCCGGATCCATCATGTAGACCACCCCGTCGACGAGTTCTGAGCCGGTCGGGTAGTCGCCGGAGAGGAACTCGTCCGCGGTGATGCGCGGCGTCGCGACGTGTGCCGTCATGGCTGTCATGGTCGCACTGTGGCAGGGGGGTCCGACAGTTCTGCGTCACCCGGATCTGCGTCACCCGGATCTGGGTCACTCGGAGCTGCGGCCCCCGTCGCGGGCGAGAACACTGGCGCCATGGTCAACGAGGACGGGTTCCGCATCGAGCACGACACCATGGGCGAGGTCCGCGTACCCGCCGACGCGCTGTGGCGCGCGCAGACGCAGCGGGCGGTGGAGAACTTCCCGATCTCCGGCCGCGGGTTGGAGCGGGCGCAGATCCGCGCGCTCGGCCTCGTCAAGGGCGCGGCCGCGCGTGTGAACGGCAAACTCGGTGTGCTGGATGGCAAACTCGCCGTGGCTATCGCCGCCGCCGCCGACGAGGTGGCCGCGGGCAGGCACGACGACCACTTCCCCGTCGACGTGTTCCAGACCGGCTCGGGCACCAGCTCCAACATGAACGCCAACGAGGTGATCGCCTCCCTCGCCGCCCGCGCAGGCGTGCAGGTGCACCCGAACGACCACGTCAACGCGTCGCAGTCGTCCAACGACGTCTTCCCGACCACCATCCACCTGGCCGCCACCGAGGCGCTGGCCACCGACGCCGTCCCCGCGTTGGAGCACCTCGCCGACGCACTGCGCCGCAAGGCCGTCGAGTGGGTCGACGTGGTGACGGCAGGCCGGACCCACCTGATGGACGCCGTGCCCATCACGCTCGGGCAGCAGGCGGGCGGCTGGGCCACGCAGGCGACCTCAGGCGCCGACCGGCTGCGCGACGCGCTCCCCCGGCTCGGACAGCTCCCGATCGGCGGCACGGCCGTGGGCACCGGGCTCAACGCGCCGGTGGGCTTCGGCGCGGGCGTGGTCGAGGAGCTGCGCGCGGCCACCGGTCTCGACGCGCTGTCCGAGGCCCCCGACCACATCGAGGCCCAGGCCGCCCGCGACGGCCTCGTGGAGGCCTCCGGCGCGCTGCGGACGGCCGCCGTGTCCCTTTTCAAAATCGCCAACGACATCCGTTGGCTGAGCTCGGGGCCCCGCACCGGCCTCGCCGAGCTGGCCCTGCCCGACCTGCAGCCCGGCAGCTCGATCATGCCCGGCAAGGTCAACCCGGTGATCTGCGAGGCCGCGATGATGGTGGCGGCCCAGGTGATCGGCAACGACGCCTGCGTCGCGTTCTCCGGCACCCAGGGCAACCTCCAGCTCAACGTGATGATGCCGGTGATGGCGCGCAACGTGCTGGAGTCGGCGCGGCTGCTCGCGAACGCCGCCCGACTGCTCGCCGACAAGGTGGTCGACGGGGCCGTGGCCGACATCGAGCGCACCCGGATGCTGGCCGAGTCGAGCCCCGCCATCGTCACGCCGCTCAACGCCTACCTCGGCTACGAGGAGGCCGCCTCGATCGCCAAGCAGTCCCTCACGCAGCGCCGCACCATCCGCGAGGTGGTGCTGGAGCGCGGGCACGTCGAGGCCGGGAAGCTCAGCACCGCACAGCTCGACGAGGCCCTCGACGTGCTCGCGATGGCCAAGGGTGGACGGCACTGACCGATGCCCGGCTCGACGTGGCCGTCAGCACCCCGCCCCTGGCCGGGAGCCCGGACCGGGGCCAGCGACGCAGGCAGGCCCGCAGGACGGCGTCGTGGACGACGATCCTCCGGCCCTCGGTCCTCGGGACCGCGAATCCCCCCGTCGCGGACGACGACGGTTGCGCTCAGTGCCGCTGCCGGCCCGGCATCGCACGCCGCCTACGACGGGGGGTGCTCGACCGCCCGAGACGGAACTCGGCCGGGTCGGCGAACACGTGCAGCCCGAACCGCTCGGACAGGTCCCGACACAGGTTGACCCCGCGCACCGGGTTCCCGTTCACCCCGAGGCCCGGCGAGAACGTGCCCAGACCGACGAAGTTCGGGACGGTCGCGAGAATGCCGCCGGACACGCTGCTCTTGGCGGGGATCCCCACGTCGTAGGTCCACACCCCGGCGGCGTTGTACATGCCGCAGGTCAGCATGACGCTGACGACGTCGCGCACGTGCCCCCGCGCCAGGGCCTCCACGCCGGTCAACGGGTTGAGGCCGCCGTTGGCCAGGGTCGCCCCCGCCACGCTCAGCTCGGCGGCGGTCACCGAGATCGCGCACGCCGACAGGTACACCGCGAGGTTCTCCTCGATGTCGCCGCTGAGCATGTCGAGGCTGCGCATCAGGTAGCTCAGGCCCAGGTTGCGGTCGTTGGACACGAGCTGCTGGGCCAGCACGTCCTCGTCGACCTGCAGATCGGGGTTGCCGGTGTAGACCCGGGCCCGGTCGAGGATGCGCTCCACCTTCTCCGCCCGGTCCCCGCCGCGGACCAGGCTGGCCACCACCAGCGCCCCCGTATTGATCATCGGGTTGTGCGGGCGGTGGTCCTTCTCGTCGAAGGTGATGGAGTTGAACGGCTCCCCCGACGGCTCCCCCCCCACCCGGCGCAGCAACGCGTCGCGCCCGTTGTCCTCCAACGCGACGCCGTAGGAGACGATTTTCGAGATCGAGTGCAGCGGAAACCGGACGTCGCAGTCGCCGATCGACCACCTGGTTCCGTCGACGTGGGTGCCCGCGACGCCGAAGAGGTGCCGCTGGTTCTCCGAGCCCGGCGGGTAGAAGGAGACGATCTCCTCGTCGCCGTGCCAGCGATGACGTTCGTGCAGCTCCCGGAACTGGCTGCGCATCAGCTCACGCACGGATTCGGCGACCACGCCGCGGACACTAGGACAGACCGGCCGGGAGGACTCGACGTGGGCGCGTCGGTGTGCGGACCGGCGACCCGGGAGCACACTGTGGTCATGTCCCCCCTCGACGCCGTGCTGCTGGAGTCGGTGTTCGCGGCCGATGCGCGGGTGCGGTTCGCCTACGTGTTCGGGTCGGTCGCGGAGGGCACGGACCGGCCGGACAGCGACCTCGACCTCGCCGTCTCGGTACACCCGCGCGGCACGCTGCTCGACGACGCACGGCTGCACGACGCGCTCGTCGACGCGCTCGGTCGACCCGACGTCGACGTCGTCATCCTGGAGGACGCACCGCTCTGGTTGGCTTATCGCGTCGTGGCCGGGAGGCCGGTGTTCAGCCGCGACGACGTCGCGCGGGTGCGGCACCGCGCAGCCGTGGAGCGGGAGTTCCTGGACTTCAAGCCCTTTCACGACGGCTATCTCGCAGCGATCCACCAGCGGGCGCGCGGGGCGGGCGGCTGAGCCGTGGTTGACCGGCCCCGCCTCGATCAGCTCGTGGCGCTCCTCGCGGGGTACGTCCGCATCCTCCGGGCGCTCGCCCCCATCCCGCTGGCGGAGTTCACGGCTGATCCCCGCAACTACGGGAGTGCCGAGCGGTTTCTCCAGCTCGCGATCGAGACGACGCTGAGCATCGGTCACCACGTGCTCGCCGACGACGGGTTCGCCCAGCCCCGCAGCCACGCCGAGGTGTACGCGGTGCTCGGCAGAGAAGGCGTACTCGAACCGGCGTTCGCCGCCGAGATCACGCCGATGGCCCGGATGCGAAGCCGGCTGGTCCACCACTACGAGGACATCGCCGCGGAGCGGGTACACGAGATCCTGGCCACCAGGCTCGGGGACTTCGACCGGTTCGCCGGGCAGGTCCTGCGCTACGCCGACCGCTCCTGAGAAGCCCGGCCGAACCGCTCGCCCCACTCCCGAATGACGTCGGCGAGCTCGGGTGGCGAGCGCACCTCGAACTCCGCGCCGACGGCGCCCAGGCCCATGGCGGGCCAGTCCAGCGACTCGGTGGTCATCCGCAGCACACACCGGTCGTCCCCGTCCGGCTCGACGACCGACCACTGCCCGAGCCGTCCGCGGACGACGTCCGTCGGGGCGTGCACCAGTACCTCGACCGTGTGGGTCGCGGCCGGCTTGTCGATCCCGGAGCGGACGAACGTGGCGGCGTCGGCCGCGGGCAGCTCACGGGGGCGGAAGCGGACGCCGGTACTTTCCGGCGCGGTCAGCCGGTCGAGCCGGAAGCTGCGCCAGTCGTGTCGGGCCAGGTCGTAGGCCACCAGGTACCAGCGGCGACCGAGCGGCACCAGTCGGTGCGGCTCCACGTGCCGCCGCGTGGCGTCACCGCCGCGCGCGACGTAGCCGAACTCCAGGCGCTCAGTGTCGCGGCAGGCCTGCGCGACGGCGATCAGCACCTCGGGGTCGACGGTCGGCGGAGGCGCCCCGCCCCAGTTCGCAGGCACGGTGCCGGCGCGCAGCGCGTCGACCCGGCGGCGCAGGCGCGGCGGCATCACCTGCACCACCTTCGTCAGCGCCCGCACGGCCGACTCCTCGATCCCGGCCACGGCCCCCTGCGTGGCCGCCTGCATCCCGACGGCGAGCGCGACCGCCTCCTCGTCGTCGACGACCAGCGGTGGCAGCGCCGCCCCGGCCGCGAGCCGGTACCCGCCGTCGGCACCCCGGGTCGCCTCGACGGGGTAGCCGAGCTCACGGAGGCGGTCGACGTCGCGGCGCAGGGTGCGGGCCGAGACGCCCAGCCGGTCGGCCAGGTCGGGGCCCGGCCAGTGCCGGTGGGTCTGCAGCAGGGACAGCAGCCGCAGCGTCCGCGAGCTCGTGTTCGCCATGTTGCCCAGTATCGCGGCATTGCGGTCAGGAAGTGGCCGCTGGGGCTTTTACCGTTGTCCCATGACCACCACGGAGACACCCACCACGACCACCACCGACGGCGAGCGGGCCGACATCCTGGAGACCCTGCGCAACGCGCGCCACTTCCTCCGGCACACCGTCGCGGGGCTCACCGACGAGCAGTCGGCGCAGCGCCCGACCGTCAGCGAGCTGTGCCCGGGCGGACTGATCAAGCACGTCGCGCTCGTCGAGGAGGCCTGGGCCGATTTCATCGTCCACGGCACGGCGGCGATGGAGCCCGGCGCCGACGCGTGGACCGAGCACACCGAGGGGTTCCGCATGCTGCCCGGGGAGACCCTGGCCGCGCACCTGGCCCGCTACGAGGAGGTGGCGCGCCGCACCGACGAACTGGTGGCGACGCTGCCGAACCTCGACGTGGCCCACGCGCTGCCCGAGGCACCCTGGTTCGAGGCGGGCAAGCGCTGGTCGGCGCGCCGGGCGCTGCTGCACATCGCCACCGAGACCGCCCAGCACGCGGGGCACGCCGACATCCTGCGCGAGACCATCGACGGCCAGAAGAGCATGGGCTGACCCTGATACCCCAGCCGCCGAGTTTGCCGTTTCCCGCGCCGAGTTTGCCGTTTCCCGCGCCGAGTTGGCCAGGCCGCTACCGGCTCCGCGGCGGGCGGATCGGCAAAGTCACCGCGTGAAACCGCAAACTCGGCGGGTCTGTCGGGGGCGCTGGGAGGATGGGGACGTGCTGCTCGCCGAGGTCGTCGCCGTCTCCGCCGCCGTCGGGGCCACCCGGTCGCGCACGGCCAAGGCGGCCGCGCTGGCCGACCTGCTGCGCTCGGTCGAACCCGCGGAGGTCGGGGCGGCCGCCGCGTGGCTCACCGGCGAGCCGCTCCAGGGCCGGATCGGAGCGGGCTGGCGCACCCTGTCGACGCTCGGCGTCCCGGCGGCCGCGGCTCCGTCGCTGCACGTCGCGGACGTCGACCGGTTGCTCGACGCCGTCGCGGGCACCTCGGGCTCCGGGTCCACCGCCCGCCGCGCCGCGCTGCTCGGGGAGCTGTTCGGGGCGGCCACCGCCGACGAGCAGGCGTTCCTGCGGCGGCTGCTCACCGGCGAGCTGCGCCACGGCGCGTTGGAGGGGGTGATGTTGGAGGCGGTGGCGTCGGCGTCCGGGGTGGCGGCGCCGGTGGTCCGCCGCGCGTTCATGCTCTCCGGCAGGCTCCCCCGCCACGGCCCGGCTCGCGCTGACCGGCGGCGCCGACGCGCTCGCCGCGGTGTCCCTGCAGGTGGGGCGGCCGGTCCGGCCGATGCTCGCGAGTCCCGGCGCCTCCCTCGACGCCGCGCTCGCCGCGCTGGGCACCGACGTCACCGTCGAGTTCAAGCTCGACGGCGCCCGGATCCAGGTGCACCGCGACGGCGGCGAGGTGCGGGTCTGGACGCGCACGCTGCGCGAGATCACCGACGCCGTGCCGGAACTGGTCGACCGGGTCCGGGCCCTGCCCTGCCGCACCGCCGTGCTCGACGGCGAGACCCTCGCGGTCGACGACGACGGCCGCCCCCGGGCGTTCCAGGACACGATGAGCCGCTTCGGCGGCGACGCCACCGACGAGCAGGTGCTGCTCAGCCCGTTCTTCTTCGACCTGCTGCACCTCGAGGGCACCGACCTGATCGACGAGCCGCTGCACGTGCGGCTCGACGCGCTCGCGGGGCTGCTGGTCGACCACCCGGCGTTGCGGATGCCGGGCGTCCGGCGGCCCACGCCCGAGCAGGCCGCCGAGGTGCTGGACGCGGCGCTCGCGGCCGGGCACGAGGGCGTCGTCGTCAAGGCCCTCGACGCCCCGTACGCGGCGGGTCGGCGCGGGAGGTCGTGGCAGAAAGTCAAGCCGGTGCACACCCTCGACCTCGTCGTGATCGGCGCCGAGTGGGGACACGGCCGCCGCTCGACGAAGCTGTCCAACATCCACCTCGGCGCCCGCGACCCCGACGGCGGCGACCCGATCATGGTGGGCAAGACGTTCAAGGGAATGACCGACGAGCTGCTGGACTGGCAGACGGCCACGTTCCCCGCGCTCATCCGACACGACGACGGACATGCCGTCCTGCTGCGGCCCGAGCTCGTGGTCGAGATCGCGCTCGACGGCGCCCAGCGCAGCACCCGCTACCCCGGCGGGGTCGCGCTGCGCTTCGCCCGGGTCCTGCGCTACCGCCCCGACAAGACGCCCGGCGACGCCGACACGATCGACACGGTGCGCGCGCTCGCACAGGCGTAGACTCCCGTCACCGTGCGCTTCCTCGACGGCCAGAACCCATTTGACGGCCAGACCCCCCACCACGACCTCACCTACGACGACGTGTTCCTCGTCCCGGGGCGGTCGTCGGTCACCTCCCGCTTCGACGTCGACCTCACCACGGCCGACGGCACCGGGGCCACGGTGCCCGTCGTCGCCGCGAACATGACGGCCGTCGCGGGGCGCCGGATGGCCGAGACGCTCGCCCGCCGCGGCGCACTCGGCCGTCGCGGAGATCGTCGCGTGGATCAAGTCGCGGCACCCGGTGTGGGACACCCCGCTCGTCCTCACCCCGGGCGACGCCGTGGCCGACGCGGTCAACCTGCTGCCCAAGCGCGCGCACGGGGCGGTGGTCGTGGTCGACGACGACGGCCGTCCGGTCGGCACCGTCGACGAGGCCGCGTGCACGGGCGTCGACCGCTTCACCCGCCTCGCCGACGTGCTGGACCCGGCCGCGCTCGCCGTCTCCATGGGCACCCCGCCGCGCGAGGTGTTCGCGGCCGGTCGGCCGGTCGTGCTCGGCGTCGACGACGACGGGCGCCTCGCCGGCCTGCTCACCCCGCTCGGGGCCCTGCGCGCCGAGGTCTACGCCCCCACGCTCGACCCGGACGGCCGGCTGCGCACGGCGGCGGCCGTCGGCATCAACGGCGACGTGGCCGTCAAGGCGAAGGCACTGCTCGACGCAGGCGTCGACGTGCTCGTCGTCGACACCGCCCACGGACACCAGGACAAGATGCTCGACGCGCTGCGCGCCGTCCGC
>JAKDLE010000169.1 GCA_030453005.1 Pseudonocardia sp.
GGAACAGAGCGTCACCGGTCTCGGCCGCGCCTTCGCCGGCGAAGCGGCGGCGGGAACGGACGCCAGCACCATCTTCTTCAACCCGGCCGCGATGACAGAACTGGACAGCGCGGAGATCAACGCCGGAATCCACCTGCTGATTCCGCGCGCGGATTTCGAGGACGACGGGTCGACCCTGCTGGGCGCGCCGGTCGCCTCGGCGCCCGGGTTAGCCGGGCGCCGACACGACCGTGTGGCTCGCCGCCGCGCCCGCCCTCGCGGCGGGCACCGGCCGCTTCTGGCACGACCGCCGCCCGCGCCCCGAGCACTATGTGCCCTGGACGTGGGAGAGCGCGGCAGGCCGCGAGCACCTGTGGGAGCGCTGCCGCACGCTCACCGGGACGAGCCGGGGCTGAGCCTGAATCCACCGGTGGGGGCCCCGCGGCCGGGGCCGGTCAGGGCGCGTCGCGCAGCAGCGTCCGCGCCGCACGCAACACATGTGCGGTGATCACGTCGTCGTCGGCGTCGAGCAGCGGGGCGGTCCGCAGCACCGAGCGCAGCTGGGCGATGCCGAGCAGCCAGGCGAGCAGGAGGTCGGCCCGCACGGCGGCGTCGGCGGTGTCGTCGGTGTCCACCAGCTCAGCGAATGCCGCCGAGTACGCCGTGCCGAGCCGGGTGCGCACGGCGTCGGCACTGCGGCCGCTCGAGCGCAGCACCGAGAAGAACATCGCGGCGCCGGGGGAGTCGTCGAGCGTCGCGGCGAGGAGGCGCTCCAGCAGCGTCTCCGGCGGGCCCTCCGCGAGCGGTGCGAGCGCCTGCTCGGTGACGGCCTCGGCGAACAGCGTCTCCTTGTTGCCGAAGTAGCGGTACAGCAGTGCCTGGTTCGCCCCGGCGCGTTCGGCGACCGCGCGCACGGTGGTGCGCTCGTAGCCCTGCGCGGCGAACAGCTCGCGGGCGGCACCGAGCAGGGCGCGCCGGGTGGCGGCGGAGTCGCGCGGACGCGGCATCGGCACCCCTTCCCGGTCGATCCGACAGTGGATCACAACACATCCGGCCCGGGTGTGGCAGACGGCGCCCCGGGGTACGCGGACCGCATGGCACAGCGTGAGACAGGTCAGCGTGACGACGAGGACCAGCCCGAGGACGCCGATCTGGGCGCCGCCGTCCAGCTGGAGAACGCCGAGACCCTCGACGGTTCCGCCGGGGGCGCCGATGCGCTCGACGCGGGCTACGTCCCGCCGGACCGGCCCTACGGGCTCGACGAGGACGCGGTGACCGGCGCCGGGATGCGCGAGGGCGACACACTCGACGAACGACTCGCCCGCGAGCGACCCGACGGGCCCGAGGGCGACCCGGACCGCTCCGGCCGCCTCACCATCGCGGGCGAGGGCGCGGCGATGGAGACCTCCGACGCGACCGAGGGCGTCGACGTGGGTGTCGACGGCGGCGCGGCGTCGGCCGAGGAGGCCGCCGTGCACGACGTGCAGGCCGACACCCGGGTCGACGGCGAGCCGTCGGTGGCGGGCGCCCCCCAGCTGTCCGACCCCGAGGTGGAGGCCACCCTCTCCGACGACAGCCCGGCGTCCGAGCAGGCCCGGCTGGACGCGGCGCGCGACGTGGCCCGCACGCTCGACGACTCCGCCGACGCCGCTGGCGCGGCCGCCGCGGCGTCGGGGCGTGGCGACGTGGGCCCGGGGTCCGGGTTGTGACCCGTGCGGCCGAACCGGGCAGCGACACCGGCCGGTCAGGGACACTGGGGGTGTGACGACAGGAGTGCGGCGCCCCGGTCCGCTGTGGTGGCTCTGGTACGCGATGGGCGGCGGGCTGCCGCCGCGGTACCGGAAATGGGTGCTGCGCGACGTCTCGGCACCGTTGTGGCCGGTGCGGCAGGTGCTGCGCTCGATGGTGCAGCTGGTGCCGGTCGGGGTGCTGCTGGTCCTGCTGGTGCCCGGCGAACTGTGGGTGCGGCTGGTCGCCGTACTGGGCGGGGCACTGGTGGGGCTGATGTACGCGGCGTCGTTCGTCCATCTCACGACCGAGCACCGGGCGATCAAGGCGGGGCATCCGGGCGGCGCGGCACAGGCCGCACGCGACCGGCTGGCCGCGCCCGGTCGGGCGGCTGCGGACGCGCGCTACGAGGAGCGCTACCGGCAGGCGCCCGAGGTTCCCGCTCTGGGCAGCCCTACTCCGGCCAGCCCTACTCCGGCCAGCCCTACTCCGCGCGACTCTGAGTGATCTTCGCAATCTCCTCGTCCAGGTTCATGCGTGTCGCCTCGTCACCGAACGCGACCAGGTCCACCGTGGAGTCGATGAAGTGCCGCAGCAGCTCGCGGTCGACCTCCAGCACCGCGCGGCCGTCGGTGGACCGGATCTCGATCTCGACGATGTCGTAGCCCTGGACGACCTGCGGGCTCATCCGGATGTCACCCTGGCCTGCCGCGCCGTCGAGCGCCTCGAGCACCAGCTCGCGGCCGACGAGCCACTCGACCCACCGGTTTCCCCTGGTCTGGACGGCGAGGGTGACGGCGAACGGGTCGCCTGCGTCGTAGCTCCAGCGGGTCACGACAGGTGCGGGCTGGCCGTGCAGAACGGTGAACATGTCCTGGTGGACCGAGTCGGTGGTGCCCATGATGGCCCCCTGCGGGTCGGTGCCCGCCACGTCGTGCGGCGGTGTCATGAGGAACATCGGCGCCCGGACCCGGAACGCTGCACTTCGACGGACTGTTCACCCGAATAAGTGAGTCGACGACCTGGAGGGCACGGTCTGTGACCCGTTGTCACGGCGTGGGCTCGTGTCCCGTGACGGTCCAGATCCCGGTGGGGCCCGTGCGGCCGGGCTGGCTCACGGTGAGGGTGTGGCGCTCGCCCCCGGGCCCGGTGACGTCGACGGTGCCGCCGTCAGAGGAGGCCACGACCTGCGCGGTGTCCCAACCATGGGCGGCCGATGCGTACGCGAGGGCCACCTCCGACGGGTCGAGCAGCCAGGGCTGGGAGCCCCCGTCCACGGCGCGCTGCAGCTCGGCCGCCTCGGGCCCCGGCCAGGGCAGGTCCACGGCGCGGGGTGCAGAGGTGGTGGGCCCAGAAGTCGTGGGAGGAGCGGTGGTGGGCGCAGAGGTAGCCGGTGCCGGAGCAGGCGGCGCTGTGCCGCAGCCCGCGAGAAGGGCGGCGGCGGCGACGGAGCCGAGCAGGGCGCGACGGGCGATCACGGGCGCGACGGTAACCGACCCCCGGCGGGACGGGGATCGCGGAGCGGCGCGTCCGGGTGGGAACTCCTCGTCGGGGCCGTCGTGGGGCGGCACTAGTGTCTCCGGTGGGAAGAGACGAGACGTCTGGGCAGCTATTCGCGCGAGGTGGACATATGAACCCGTCGGTGCAGGCCTTCTACGCGGCCCGGGAGTTCCTGGTCACGCACCGGGAGGACTACGACACGGCGCTGCGCGACTTCGCGTGGCCGCAGATCGACGAGTTCAACTTCGCGCTCGACCACATCGACGCCGTGGCGGCCGACCCGGAACGCGGGGCGAAGCGGGCGTTGTGGATCGTCGAGGGCGACGGCAGCGAGGCGCACTGGACGTTCCGGCAGATGTCGGAGCGCTCGAACAAGGTGGCCAACTGGCTGCGTGGTCACGGGGTCGCGCGGGGTGACCGGCTGGTCCTGATGCTCGGCAACCAGGTCGAGCTGTGGGAGACGCTGCTCGCCGCGATGAAGCTCGGTGCGGTCGTCATCCCGGCCACCACGCTGCTGCACGCGAACGACCTGCGGGACCGGCTCGACCGCGGCGGGGCGCGGCACGTGGTCGTCGGGGGCGCGGACGCGGGCAAGTTCGACGACGTCGAGGGCGACTACACGCGCATCGCCGTGCCCGGGCGGTCGAGCACCGAGGCACCGCAGGGCTGGCTCGACTACACCGACGCCGACGCGGCTTCCGCCGAGTTCGCCCCCGACGGCGTCACCCGGGGCAGCGACACGCTGCTGCTCTACTTCACCTCCGGCACCACGGCCAAGCCGAAGCTCGTGGAGCACACCCACGCCTCGTACCCGGTCGGGCACCTGTCGACGATGTACTGGATCGGGCTGGAACCCGGCGACGTCCACCTCAACATCTCCTCGCCGGGGTGGGCGAAGCACGCGTGGAGCAACGTCTTCACCCCGTGGATCGCCGAGTCCTGCGTGCTCGTCATGAACTACGCGAAGTTCGACGCGCAGAGCGTGCTCGACGTGCTCGACCGCTGCGGCGTCACCAGCTTCTGCGCCCCGCCGACGGTGTGGCGCATGCTCATCCAGGCCGACCTGTCGGGGCTCGCCACGCCGCCGAGGAAGGTGGTGGGCGCGGGGGAGCCGCTCAACCCCGAGGTGATCGAGCGGATCGAGAAGGCCTGGGGCGTGCGGATCCGCGACGGGTTCGGGCAGACGGAGACGACGGTGCTGATCGCCAACCCGCCCGGGCAGACCGTCAAGCCGGGCTCGATGGGCCGCCCGGTGCCGGGTTTCACGATCGTGTTGATCGACCCGGCCACCGGTGAGCGGGCCGACGAGGGCGAGATCTGCATCGATCTGGCGCAGCGCCCGCTGGGGCTGATGGTCGGCTACGCGGGCGACGAGGAGCGCAACGCCGAGGCGATGGCGGGCGGGTACTACCACACCGGCGACGTTGGCTCCCGCGACCCGGACGGCTACATCACCTACGTCGGGCGCGCCGACGACGTGTTCAAGGCCTCGGACTACCGCATCAGCCCGTTCGAGCTGGAGAGTGTGCTGATCGAGCACCCGGCTGTGGCGGAGGCCGCGATCGTGCCCTCACCCGACCCCGTCCGGCTGGCCGTGCCGAAGGCCTACATCACGTTGGCGGCCGGCTACGAGCCCACCGAGGAGACCGCGCGGGCCATCCTCACCTTCGCCCGCGACAACCTCGCGCCCTACAAGCGGGTCCGGCGCCTGGAGTTCGGCGAGCTGCCCAAGACGATCTCGGGCAAGATCCGGCGCGTGGAGCTGCGTGGCCGGGAGGTCGAGATCCACGCGGACGCAGGCGCGCTACCGGCGGGCGAGTTCACCCTCTAGAGCTCGGTTTGTGACCCGCGCACCCGGGGCATCCTGGTTTGGGTCGGGCGCGACACAGGCGCGCCCGTCGGGGGCGGTCTCACGGACCCGGTGCGACGCGGGTACAGCGAGGGGGAGCGGTGGAGCCCAGAGGGACCGGCCTGGCCGGGGAGATGGCCGCCATGCCGCAGGTGTGGCGTCGGCTGCTGGCCGCGCACGTCCCCGACCGGCTGGGGCGGTGCACGGCCTGTCGCAGCGTTACCGGGGCGGGCTCGGGGGAGAAGTGGCCGTGCACCCTGCAGCGCACGGCGGCGGAGGCGGAGCGGCTCTACGGGCTGCAGCTCGGTCAGGCCGTCGGCGGGGAGTGACGACCGGAGTAGTGACCGGGCCAGTCCTGGTGGCGGATACGGGTGATCTCCAGGATCTCGCCGATCGTCGACCACTCGTCGCGGCCCAGACGCGCGAGCGGGCGCAGCCGGTCGATCGCGGGCAGGCCGCCGTCGTGGACGTCGCCGTCGAACACGTCGGCGCGGATGGAGGCGTGCACGACCCGGCCGATCACCACGGTCGAGTCGCCGAGGGTCAGCGCCTGTTCCAGACGGCACTCCAGCGCCACCGGTGACTCCGCCACCCGCGGCGGGGTCACCCGGCTGCTGGGCTCGGCCGTCAACCCCACCTCGGCGAACTCGCTCACGCCTGCCGGGAAGTTCGTGGCCGACGCGTTGACCTGCTCGAAGAGGGCCTCCGTGGCCAGGCAGACGACGAACTCACCGGTCTCGCGCGCGTTGGTCAGCGAGTCCTTCACCCCCACGCTCGTGAACTGGACCATCGGCGGGTCCACGCAGGAGACGGTGAAGAACGAGTGCGGGGCGAGGTTGTCGACCCCGTCGGCCGAGCGGGTGCTGACCCAGGCGATCGGTCGCGGCACGACCACCGAGGTCAGCAGCTTGTAGAACGGACGGGCGCCCAGCTCGGTGGGGTCCAGGTCGGTGCGCATGCGCCCGATCATCCCCCGCATCCGTAGCGTTCGCGGAGTGAGCTCAGGGGAACGTGCGGTCGGACTGGCGCTGGGATTCGTCGCGGACGCCGTGTTCGGCGACCCCCGGCGCGGGCACCCGGTCGCCGGGTTCGGGACGCTCGCCGCGGGTCTGGAACGACGGCTCTACGCCGACCACCGGATGACCGGTGCGGTGTACACGACGGTGCTGGTCGGTGCCGCGGTGGCGGGCGGTGCCGGGCTGGACCGGGGGCGCCCGTGGTGGCGGCTCGCGGTGATCGCCGCCGCCACCTGGGCGGTGCTGGGCGGGTCCTCGCTGGCCGGGCACGGGTCGGGGCTGGCGCGGGAGCTCGCCGCCGGGGACCTCGACGCGGCCCGGCGTCGCCTCCCGTCGCTGTGCGGGCGCGACCCGGCCGCGCTCGACGCCGCCGGGCTGGCACGGGCGGGCCCCGAGTCGCTCGCGGAGAACACCTCCGACGCCGGGGTCGCGCCGCTGCTGTGGGGGGCCGTGGGCGGGG